>JBAUTC010000426.1:0-2362 GCA_049582025.1 Thiomonas sp. | reverse complement strand
AGGGCCAGGCCGATGAGTGGCTTATTCCAGTTCCAGTTCATGAGACGACTCCCGGGGTCTTGGCCAAGGACCCTTGATATGCATACAAATAATCAGTATCGTGACGATTTACCTAGGAGACCATGCGGAACTTCCCTAGGTCCCGCCCCCTCAGTTGCCACTGGGTGCGCGGCTGAGTTCGTTGTTCGACTGCACCAACTGACGCAGTATGCGCAGGAATTCGGCGCGCTCCTTCGGCGCCAGGGGTTCGAGAATGCGCTCCTGGGTGCGCAGCACCGCCGGCAGCGCGACATCCAGCAGCGCAACGCCCTCCGCCGTTACATCCAGCAGGCGCACCCGCCGGTCGGTCTGCGAGGCGTTGCGGCGCATCAACCCGCGCGCCTCCAGCCTGTCGACGACACCCGCAATGGTCGAGGTGTCGAAACCGATGGTGCGCGCCAGAGAGCGCTGGTCCATGCCCGGCTTGTTGCGCACGGCCTGCAGCGCGGCGTACTGCACTGGCGTCAGACCATGTGACTGGTTTTCCTGCAAAAATATCGCAACCGCAATCTGCTGCAGGCGGCGGATGTGATGCCCCGCCAGGGATTCGAGCGCGATGTTCGCGGAAGGAGAGGATGTTTTGGCCAAGATGCGCGCTCCCGTCGGATAAAGCGAACACGGCTTCAACGCCGCATCCGCTGGACTCCCGGATTGTGGCGGCATTCATGGTCGACATGCAACCGCCCCGGATGCGCGACAGACGCACCAGGGGTGCCCGCTGAACCGGCACGACGCAGCATCATGCCCGTGCACCCTCCGGCGGAAAACTCGGCAGTTTCAACCTCGGCCTGTTCCGGGAATGGTCAGCAGCCTCTGAGGCGGCCCGCCACGGGCCGCCTCAGAACGGCGCCGGACAGATTACTTGACGAGCTTCCAGGCACCGTCTTGGATGCGCACCATGACCACGGCGCGATCATCCAGGCCATTGTGGTCGACCGGGCTCATGGTGTAGATGCCGTCGGCCGCCGGGATGCCCTTCAGACTCTCCAGCGCATCACGCAGCGCCGCGCGGAAGGCGACCTTGTCGCCGGGCTTGGCCGTCTTCAGCGCGATGGGCAGCGCATGCTCGAACAGCACGCCACTGTCCCAGGCGTTGGCGGTGAACTGCGACAGGGTGTTGCCGTAAACCTTTTCGTAGGTCTCCTGCATCTTCATCGCGGCTGCCCTGAAGGGCGTGGAATCCGGCAGTTGGGAGGCCACCAGGCCGGGCGACACCGGCACCAGAGTGCCATTGCAGTCCGCGCCGCACACGCGCAGGAAGTCCGGGTTGGCCACGCCGTGGGTCTGGTAGATCTGACCCGTGAACCCGACCTGCTTGAGCGCGCGCGCCGGCAGCGCTGCCGGGGTGCCTGAGGCGCCCACCAGCACGGCCTGCGGCCTGGCCGCCAGGATATGCAGCACCTGACCGGTCACCGAGGTAGCGGTGCGCGCGTAGCGTTCGTTGGCCACGATGTCGATGCCGCTGACCTTGGCGTCGGCCGAGAACGCCTTCCACCACGCTTCCCCGAAGGCATCGCTGAAACCGATGAAGGCCACTTTCTTGATGCCCTGCTTGAGCATGTTCGCGACCACGGCATGCGCCATCAGGGTGTTGCTCTGCGGTACGCTGAACACCCACTTGGTCTTGTCGGTGACGGGATTGGAGATGCCGGGCACGATGGCGATGTCCGGCACCTTCCTCTCGGCGACCACGTCGATGATCGCCAGGCCGTTGGGCGTGATGGTCGGACCGATGATGACGTCCACATGATCCTGGTCGATGAGCTGGCGGGCGTCCTTGACCGCGGTGGTCGGATCGGAGCCGTCATCGAGGATGGTGTACTTGATGCCCTCGCCCCCGATCTTCTTCGGGAACAGTTCGATGGTCTTCTTCTCGGGGATGCCCAGCGACGCGGCCGGACCGGTGAGCGACAGAATGACACCGACATGGACTTCGGCCATGGCCGGGACGGTGGTGAGCAGCGCGGCGGCGAGCACGCCGATCTTCAATGCTTTCATGCGGTTGTCTCCTCTTTCCTTGTATGCAGATGCGGCGCCTCAGTGCGCCGCATCCAATTCGGGCAGGGCCAAGTCCCCGCCCAAGATCCGGTTCCAGTGCGACGCGGCCTGCGGCAGCAGCCAATCCACCCCGTAGCGCATGCGGGCGATCTTGGCATCCGCCCAGGCGGTGTCACGCCAGCGTACCCGCAGCGCGGCGCGAGCGCTCTCGGCAAATGCCCAGGCGTTGAGCATCCACCACAGTCCGTCCATCGCGTCCTGCGCGAGCGCAAGCACGGCCCCGGCATCCTGCCGCGACAGCAGCGCGGTCACGCCGGCCTCGGCC
>JBAUTC010000425.1:0-2303 GCA_049582025.1 Thiomonas sp. | reverse complement strand
AAAGCCAGTGGGAAGAGACTCCCTGTCATCTCCGCCATCTGACCAGTCAGGGCAAATATGCCTGCCCCAATCATCACCCCAGTGCCCAGCGCAACAGCTCCGACCAATGTCAGACTGTTTTTTCGATACCGCGGTGTTCTATCCTCAGTAGTATTCATATCTCCACCGATATCTCCTTTATTCAAGAGCAGCGATAGTTATCCTGGTTACACATACCTAGATTTCGACGGACAATGTGCCTGATATGCGGTCCTTCGGCACGAATCCGATCGGAAATCGAGTGCTACGTCAATGCGTTGCGTCGGTTTCGCCGTTGCCCCGGGCGCCAATATATCAGGCAATTTGGCGGGATAGGTCGGAACTACCGGCAATTTTGCCGAATAAACGGGCCGGCCCATGGGTCTGCCTGCCTCGGCAAATCAGCGATGAAACAGCGTACCCGTTCAGCCCCCCCGCCAAACAACCACCGAAATTACTGAAGCCTAGCGGACAAACCTAGCGTGGTGTGGCAAGATTCGTCCTAGCGATGGTCCCTCCGAGATCGGGGCGCGACGGCAAGGCGGACATGCATCTCAGCAACCACGACCTCCAGCAGCTCGACGAAGACTACCTGCGCGGCTTGTCGCAGGCGCAGTTGCAGTCGTTGTCCGAGAAGTTGCTGGCGGACTTGAAGGAAGCGCATGATCGGCTGAATCAGAACCCATCGAACAGTTCTCGTCCACCGAGTACCCGCGCGCCCTGGGAAAAAGCCGAGAACGGCGTAGACGATGAGCTCGCATCGGAAATGGCCGAGGACGAGGCCCCTGCGGATCGGCGCGACGAAGAACAGGACGTCGCCGCGGAGGTGGAGCCGGGCAACACGCCAGTGCGGGACGAGGCGAAGGCGAAGGCGAAGGGCAAGACCAAGCCAGGTCGGCCGGGAAGGCGCCAAGGCGCGCCCGGGGTCAGCCGCACGCAGCAGTTACCGGTGGATGCCGAGCAGATACACCGGCCCAAGACCTGCGCAGGCTGCGGGGCAGCGTTGGGCGAGGAGCTGGAATACCGCCCTTACACGGCCCGCTTCGAGCTCGACGTGGTGCCGCCCGATGGCACCAAGTGTTTGGTGCTGCGCCAGACCAAGCACACCTATCTGGAGGCCCGCTGCCACTGCGGTCATTGCACCCGCGCCCGGCCCGGGCGCGCCGCCGGCGAGGCGGGCTGGACGGTCGAGATCAGCGAGTGGCACTTGGCCGGACCGACCCTGGTGGCGCTCATTTGCGCCCTGGCCTTGCGCATGCGCGCAGTCGCTAAGCGCGCATCCAAGAATTTCTGCACGACTGGCTGGGCCTGGAACTGGGCGTGGCGACCATCAACCGGTGCATTCACGAGGCCGGTCGTGCGGTGGACCCGGTGGTTCAGGGCGAGGTGCTGCGCGCGGTGCGCGAGAGCGACCTGCTCCATGCCGACGAGACCAGTTGGAAAGAGCACGGGCGCCTGCTGTGGCTCTGGGTGTTCACCTGCGCCAGCGTAACCCTGTTCACCGTCGGCAAGCGTACCCGCGCGGTGCTCGACCGCGTGCTTGGCGAAACCTTCGCCCAGTGGCTGATGAGCGACGGCTATTGGGCCTATCGCGACTACGCCTGGCGCCTGCGCTGCCTGGCCCACCTCGTGCGCAAGGCCCGCGCCCTGAAAGAAAGCTGCGACCAACGCGCCCAGCCTTTCGGAACACAACTCCTCGATGCCGTCGAGACCATCATGCAGGCCGTCTACCAAGCGCGCGGCGCCCCGCCAGGTACGCCGCTACGCGAACAGCATGGCGCCCTGTTGACGGCGCTCTACCATGCCTGCACTCGCCACGCCGAGTCCAGCCACGAGAAGACCCGTGCGCTGGCGCGCGAGTTGCTCAACGACTGGGACACCTTCTGGGTCGTGCTCGACTACCCTTGGCTGCCGCTGACCAACAACGAGGCCGAGCGGGCGTTGCGCCATTGGGTGATTGCCCGGCGCATCGGCAACGGCACGCGCACGGCCCAAGGCTCCCTCGCCTTCGCCAACCTGGCCAGCATCATCGAGACCTGCCGCAAGCGCTCCGTCTCGCCCTGGCCCTACCTCGCCGAGGTTATCAGGCAACGCCGCCAGGGCTTGCCCGCTCCTGCGCTGCCGACTGCGCCCGCACCCACTGTTAGCCCTGCTTGAGTCGCCCAACGGTGGTAGGGGGCTGAACGGTTACGCTCCATTTGCCTTGGCTAGAGACAAGTGAAATTCAGCGAGTTGATTCGGCTCTTGGATAAAAACGGGTTCCGCCTCGTCAAGGCAAAGGGCTC
>JBAUTC010000424.1:0-8211 GCA_049582025.1 Thiomonas sp. | reverse complement strand
CCAGATCGAGAATACGGTATACACATTTCCCTGGAGCCGGGGCAATTTTGCCGACTCACTCACCGCGCGATATCACAGCCAGGTTCTCACCGACCACGGCGACGCGGTGCGCGGCTATTTCGTCGCCATGCCCGGCGTGGAAGAAATGCACCTGCTCAACATCTCCATCGCGCCCGAGGTCCAGGGCCAGGGCCTGAGCCTGCTGATGCTCGACGCCGTTGCACTCCTCAGCCGGGCCGATGGCGCACACCTGCTGTGGCTGGAGGTGCGCCCCAGTAATGTGCAGGCGGTGCGCATTTACGAGCGTTACGGCTTTTACCCCATTACCCGGCGGCGTGACTATTACCCGGCGCACGACGCGCAGGGGCGTCCCTGCCGCGAAGACGCTCTGGTGATGTCGGCACAGGTGGGCGATCTGCTGCAACGCCGTGGTCTGCGCCCGGTATCGACCGCCTAGGCTGTCCGCATGTCGACCGATTCCGCACCGCCTCCGCAGCACATCACACCGCAAACCTTGCAGTGGACCGAGGCGCTCGGCCTGGGGCCTCTGTTCGTGCGGCGCGCCGTTCTGCAGGAGCAGACCGCACCGCAAACGACCGTGCAAGTTGTCGAGCCCTCCTCTGCAGAGGCACCGGCGCCCAGCGCCGCTGCAACGCGTCCGACAACCGCCGCAGCCAAGCCTCGCACTGCATCGCAGTCTGCGCCAGCCACTGTCGCCGCATCGGAAACGGAGCGCACCAGTGCAATCGCCCGCATGGGCTGGGACGAACTGGACGCAGCCACCCAGGCCTGCCGCGCCTGCAAGCTCGGCAGCAGTCGGCACCAGGCGGTATTCGGCAGCGGCTCCACACAAGCCCGCTGGATGATCGTGGGTGAAGCCCCAGGTGCGGAAGAGGACCGACAGGGTCTCCCCTTCGTCGGCGCGGCGGGACAGTTGCTCGACGCCATGCTGCACGCCATCGGCCTGGACCGCAAGGCGCAAGATCCACAGCGCGCGGTCTACATCGCCAATGTGCTCAAGTGCCGCCCACCGGGCAACCGCAACCCGGCACCAGAGGAAGTGGCGCAGTGCACGCCCTTGCTGCAGCGGCAGATTGCCCTGCTCCAACCCAGCCTGATTCTGGCGCTCGGGCGTTTTGCAACGCAGAGCCTGCTGGGCAGCAATGCACCCATCAGCCAATTGCGCGGCCAGGTGCATCAATTCGCCGGCGTTCCGGTGATCGTCAGCTACCACCCGGCCTATCTGCTGCGCAACCCGGCGGAAAAGGCCCGTGTCTGGCGGGATTTATGTTTTGCGCGCACCACAGTGCACAGTGCACCGTGAGCCTGAGGATGCATCGACTGGGGCGACGGGCGGCTGTCTTTTGCGACTTATTTCACGCTTTCTGCGGCGCGCTTGATCGGCATGGGGGTTGACCCTGAGCGCGAACGCAAACCACGCCCGGAACAATGAGAACCTCGCCAATAAGGGATGCGCGAGGCACCACGAGGCTATACCCGGGGGTACAGCCAAGGCGTACAGGAGAGACACATGCAAGTCGATACCGCGTTTTTCATCAATGCCGTGGGCATTGCGATCATGATCTATGGACTGGTGGACGTCCTGCTGCTGCGCAGCAAAATTCCGGGCGGACAGGTTGGCAGGGCCTGGAGGGCACTGACCACCCTGATCGGTCTGTTTACCGTGGGCTATCTGGTGTCGCCGTTTTTCAGTTCCTTGCCGGCGGATTCCATCCGCATGATCGTGTCGCTGATATTCCTCTTCGGCGCGGTATATGTGATTCTGACCGTGCGTCTGCTCTACCGCATCATCGCCGAACTGGCGGTCTGATCCACGCTTCGCGCCCCAATGCAAAAAGCCCGGCGAATATCACCGGGCTTTTTGCATTCACGCAACCGGCACGTCCCGGTCAACGCATTTCGTTGCGGATGTACAGATCACCCTTGAGGCTGGCGATGTAGGCGGCGATGTCCTGCAGGTCTTGCGTATTGAACTGCGCCACCATGCCACTCATGATCGGGTTGTTGCGACCATACAACGGCGTTTGGTGTTTGGCCTGGTATTGCTGCAGGGCGTGGAACAGATAGCTCTGGTATTGACCGGCCAGCTTGGGATAGTTGGGGGCGATGGGTTTGTCGAGACCGGCGCCGTGGCAGGCAATACAGCCGCCCTTGTTCACCAGATCTTCACCCTTCTTGATGTCGGCAGCGCTGGCAATCTGTGCCATGGCCAGGCCGGCCACAGCCAGCAGAACGAATTTTTTCATCGGGAATCTCCGCGCGTCTTATTTGATGGGTTGGCCCTTGGCCGTTGCGTAATAGGCAGCGATATCGGCCATTTGCTGGTCGGTCAGCGACGCGGCGATGGCGCGCATGGTGGGGAAGCGACGGTCCCCGTTCTTGTACCCCTTCAGTGCATCGACGATATATTGCGCGCTCTGCCCATTGATCATGGGAACGGCGAAGATTTCCGGGAACGAGGAGCGATAACCGCCACCCATGTTGTGGCAACCCTGGCAGGTCGCCACGAGCTTGGCGCCTTCAGCGGCGTTGCCAACCATGTCCTGCGCATGAGCGGAGGCGGCAAGCATCAGAAAAGCGAGGAAGAGAACTTTTTTCATTTCAGGCGCGAAGTCAGTAAAAGCCATCGAATAAGCGGCCCATTATAGGGAGGCCCCGCGTCCATTCGCATCAATTTGTCACAGTCAAGCCTTCACGCGTTCCTGAATTGACAAAACGCAGACTCCATGAATTTGGTCCCCGACGTAACCACGGCGATCTGCCTCAGGCCGTTCCGTAAGAAAATGCAATAACGTCAGAACCTCAGGCGAATCTAAGCAAGTCCCTGTCAGAATCTGCGCCACAAAATCACTACAGCCGCACACCCCATGCACCTCTATCTCCTTGCCATCGCCGCCCTTCAAGGCGTCACCGAACTGTTCCCCATTTCCAGCCTCGGACACAGCATCCTCATCCCCGCCTTGTTCCATTGGCCCATTGACCGCACGGCGGACTGGTTCCTGCCGTTCATCGTGGTGCTGCATCTCGGCACGGCCACAGCGCTGCTGATTTACTTCTGGCGCGACTGGGCGCGGCTGATCGGCGGCTGGCTGCGAGCGGGCGGCAAAGCATCCAATCCGGATGCCCGCCTGCTATGGCTGATTGTGGCGGGCACCATCCCGGCAGGTCTGCTGGGCTTGCTGCTGGCGAACAAAGTCAAGGCGCTGTTCGGGGGCTTCACGTTCGCCGCCATTGCACTGATGCTCAACGGACTGCTGCTGCTTGGCGGCGACTATCTCAAGCATCGGCGCGGGCTGATCGCCCTGCCGAACCTGGGATGGTCGCGCGCCTTCCTCGTCGGCCTGGCTCAGGCGCTGGCCTTGATCCCTGGCTTCTCGCGCTCGGGTGCCACACTGGTCGCCGGATTGGGGCTGGGCCTGAACTATGCCGACTCCGCGAAATTTTCCTTTCTCCTCGCCACCCCCATCATTGCCGCTGCCGGCGTGCTCGAAGTCCCCAAGCTGCTCCACGCCGGTGTGCCGCATGCGCTGCTGGGCACCATTGCCTTCGCCGGTGTGCTGGCAGGAGTGTTCGCCTGGCTGTCCACCTGGTTCCTGATGCGCTGGTTCACCGATCACGAGATGAAGGCACTGCGGCCCTTCGGCATTTACTGCCTGGTGGTTGGCGCGGTCGCCCTACTTCTTGGTTGAACGGGCTGCGCGCAACAAGGTCTGCACCGCCGAGACCCGTCGCCGACTGACCGGCAGGGTGTCGGGCACGCCATGTAGGTGCAGGGTCCAGACGCCGTTGTCCGCGTCGGCGCTTTCGGCTTCGTGAAGCATGGATTCGCTGTCCGCATTCATTGCAGGACGTTCAAGACTGCGGATCGCGGGAGCTGCTACCAGCGCACTGCGGTGGATGCGAATGAAGTGCTCGGGGTGCCGCTGCTCCAGATCGACCAGCGAGATGTCGACCAGATACTGCTGCTGCGTCGTCCGCAGGGTGGTGTACTTGGCCTCTGCGCGGCAGTAAAGAATGTCGGCCAGCGGCACGCGCTTGAGCGACCCGCGATCCTGCACGGTCAGATACACCGTCTCGACTGCCGCGGGAGGCAGCTCCACCGCGCCTTGCGCATGTAGCCAGAGTGCGGCCTTGCCCATGGCCTGGGCCAATCGCTCGCGCCGCACCGGTTTGGTAAGGTAGTCCACCGCAGAGACGCCGAACGCATCGAGTGCATGCTGCTCATGCGCGGTGACAAACACGATGGCGGGGTGGCGCATGCCTGGATCCCCCGCAATCCGCCGTGCCAACTCCATGCCGTTCTGCCCGGGCATCTGGATGTCGAGCAGCAGCACATCGACGTGCTGCTGGCGCAGCATGCTCCAGGCTTCCGCGGCATCGGCAGCCTCGTCCACAGCGGCCTGGGCGGTTTCAGGCAATTCGCAGAGCAAACGGCGCAGGCGACTGCGCGCCAACGGTTCGTCATCGACCAGGAGCACGTTCATAGCGGTAAGCGTAACCGCGCGCGCCAGCGGGCCACACCATTCTCGACCACCTCGCCCTGATCAACCTCGGCGGCAATGTCGTATAGCAGGTGCAGGCGCTGACGGATATTGCGCAGCGCGGTACCCGTTCCATGACGGCGCTGCGTGGGCGCGTCGTTCATCTCGGGCAGATCGTTGCGCACAGTCACCTCGATCTGCCCCAGGCGGCGGCCCACGTCGATGTCGATCTGGACCGGGCGGCTGCTGCGCTCCACCCCATGCCGCACAGAGTTTTCCACCAGCGGTTGCAGCGTCAGCGTCGGAATGCGGATCTGCAGTAGTGTGTCATCCACATTCCATTGCACCTGCATGCGCGCCCCAAAGCGCACTGATTCGATGTCGAGATACCGCCGCGCCAGATCCATTTCCTGCTCCAGGCTGACCAGGGTGCCCGGCTTGCCCACGCTGGCGCGGAACAGTTCGGCCAGATCGTCAAGAACCGCTTCGGCGCGCTCGGGCTGCTCCCGCACCAGGGCACTCGCGGCATTGAGGGTATTGAACAAGAACTGCGGACGAATGCGCGACTGCAATTCGCTGAGCCGTGCCTGCATGTCGATCGGGGTGAAGGCACGGGCGCGCAATTGCAGGTAATTCACAAACACCAGACCAAGCGCCGCACCCGCCAGCGCCGCCTGCCAGGGTTGCTGTGCCGCATGCGGCGCCAAAGCGGCAAACAGCGGCTGCACCATCAGATTCAGCCCCAACGCAGACAGTCCGCCCAGTGCCACCGCCACGCCAAGCACGACGGCAGCCCCCCGCAGGCGCCACAGTCTCTGGCTCATGCACATCAGCGCCAGCCAGAGCAAGGCTGCAGGTTCCACCCAGGACAGTTGCAAGAGCATCTCAACATGTCCGCCGCCCACTGGCAGCCGCATCAAGAAGATGAGAAAGAGCAAGGCATTGAGCGCCACCAAGGCGCGCACCAGACTCCCCGCGCCGCAAATATCGAGGCGCACAGCGGTGTCGTTTTGCGTCACTGCCTCTGCCATGTTCTTGGTCTTGCAGGCTTGCGCTGCAAGGCTTCTCTAAAATCCACTGTTTCCGACATTGGCGCCGCGACGCCACTCCTGCGAAGCCTCCCCATGCACGATCAATTCGAACACAAGCAGCAAGCCTGGTCCGCGCGCTTTTCCGAGCCGGTCAGCGATCTGGTGCAACGTTACACCGCCTCGGTCAACTTCGACAAGCGGCTGGCGCTGTTCGACATTGCGGGTTCACTGGCACACGCCACCATGCTGGCCGAGCAGGGCATCATCAGCGACGAAGACCTGGCCTCGATCGAGCGCGGCATGACGCAGATCCGTGCCGAAATCGCCTCGGGCGCATTCCAGTGGAAGCTGGAGCTCGAAGACGTGCATCTCAACATCGAAGCCCGCCTGACCCAGCTTGTGGGCGATGCGGGCAAACGCCTTCACACGGGCCGCAGCCGCAATGATCAGGTCGCGACCGACATCCGCCTCTGGTTGCGCGACACCATCGACCAGACAACGGCACAGCTTCAAGGCCTGCAGCGTGCGCTGGTGACCCTCGCGGCACAGCACGCCGACACCATCATGCCTGGCTTCACGCATTTGCAAGTGGCGCAACCGGTGAGCTATGGCCATCATCTGCTGGCATATGTGGAGATGTTTGGCCGCGATGTGGAGCGCCTGTTTGACTGCCGCAGGCGGGTCAACCGCCTGCCGCTGGGCGCGGCCGCCTTGGCGGGCACCACCTTTCCGATCAACCGCCCGCGCGTTGCCCAGTTGCTCGGCTTCGATGACGTGTGCCAGAACTCGCTCGATGCGGTGAGCGACCGGGACTTCGCGATTGAGTACAGCGCTGCAGCCTCGCTCATCATGCTGCACATCAGCCGCATGAGCGAAGAGATGGTGTTGTGGATGAGCCCAGCCTTCGGCTTCATCGACCTGGCCGACCGCTTTTGCACCGGGTCGAGCATCATGCCGCAGAAGAAGAACCCCGACGTGCCCGAACTGGCGCGCGGCAAGACTGGCCGTGTCGCCGGTCATCTGATGAGTCTGCTGGTGTTGATGAAAGGCCAGCCGCTGGCTTATAACAAAGACAATCAGGAAGACAAGGAGCCGCTGTTCGACACCGCCGATACGGTGCTTGACACCCTGCGCATCTTCACTGACATGGTGAGCGGCGTCCGCGTGAAGGCCGACGCGATGGAGCGCAGCGCGCTGCAGGGCTATTCCACTGCCACCGACTTGGCCGACTATCTGGTGAAGAAGGGGCTGCCGTTCCGCGACGCACACGAGGCCGTGGCCCGGGCTGTGCGTTTCGCGGTGGAACGTGGTATCGGTCTGGAAGACATCGCCCTTGACGACCTCCGCAGCTTCTCGCCACTGATCGGGGCAGACGCGCCCGAAGCGCTCAAACTGGAGGGCTCACTCGCCGCGCGTGACCATCTTGGCGGCACCGCGCCAAACCAGGTTCGCGCGCAAGTGGCGCGCTGGCAGACCGCGCTCGGCACGGAGTAAAGGTTGGAAACTGCGATATCAGGCGCGCGGCAGCGTCACGCCTTGCTGACCTTGATACTTGCCACCTCGGTCTTTGTAGCTGACCTCGCAGACTTCGTCGCTCTCGAAAAATAGCACTTGCGCGCAACCCTCGCCTGCATAGATCTTGGCGGGTAGAGGCGTGGTGTTGGAGAACTCCAGGGTCACGTAACCTTCCCATTCCGGCTCGAAGGGAGTGACGTTGACAATGATGCCGCAGCGCGCATAGGTGCTTTTGCCCAGGCAGATGGTGAGCACATTGCGCGGAATGCGGAAGTACTCCATCGTCCGCGCGAGAGCAAAGCTGTTGGGCGGAATGATGCAGACTTCGCCGTGAAAATCGACGAAGGACTTCTCGTCGAAGTTCTTCGGGTCGACGATGGTGCTGTTGATATTGGTGAAGATCTTGAATTCGTTGGCACAGCGGATGTCGTAGCCATAACTCGACGTGCCATAACTGATGATGCGATGGCCATCGACCTCCCGAACCTGGTTGGGCTCGAAGGGTTCGATCATCGCCGTGTTTTGCGCCATGCGGCGGATCCACTGATCAGATTTGATACTCATGATTTTTGTGCGCTGGACTGTGACAGTAAGACAGATAGCCGCAACCATACCGCATCAATGGGCGCATCAATCCGCACGCGCTTGCGCCGGGCGGTCAGGCCGCTTTTGAGTTGCACCGCGCGACGCGGCAAATTGCAGCAATGCGCCAGGTAATCAGTCAACGCGGCGTTGGCCTTGCCATCCACTGCGGGAGCGCCAAGGCGCACGCGCAGAGCACTGCCATGCTCGCCATCCAGTGTGGTGCGGCGCGCATTGGGCGCCACGCTCACATCCAGCACGCAGCCCGCCCCGTCCACGCGTAGCCAGGGCGGATAGCAAGTCGAAATTGACACGGTCGATTCGGCCATAAAAAAACCCGGGCAATCTGCCCGGGTTGAGTTGCACTGAACGCTCAGGGCTTGCTGGTCGGAAACGGCCAGGCAGCTTGCGGGTTCAGCTTGGTCTGCGCGGAAGCAGCCTTCTTGGCGGGGGCTGCAGTGGCCTTCTTCGCCGGAGCCGCTTTCTTTGCGGGCGCAGCCTTCTTCGCCGGGGCCGCTTTCTTTGCGGGCGCCGCCTTCTTCGCCGGGGCCGCTTTCTTTGCGGGCGCCGCCTTCTTCGCC
>JBAUTC010000423.1:0-2784 GCA_049582025.1 Thiomonas sp. | reverse complement strand
GGCGTCGGGGGTGACGGCCTTGAGGTCGTCGGGCTTGATGACGCGCACGCCGCGGCCCTTCATCTGCTCGAAGAAGCCGCGCGATTTGACGGCGCGCATGAAGAAGACGATTTCCACCGGCTTGATGTCGGTGCCGGTGGCGATCATGTCGACGGTGACGGCGACCCTGGGGTGGTAGCTGTTGCGGAATGCCTTGATGAGGTTCTGCGGGGTGTCGCCTGTCGTTCTGTAGGTGATCTTCTGGGCGAACTCGTTGCCCTTGCCGAATTCCTCGCGCAGGATTTCGACGATGTTTTCGGCGTGGTTGTCGTCCTTGGCGAAGATAAGGGTCTTGGGCACTTCGGTGCGGCCGGGGAAGATTTCGCTGAACAGCTTGTCGCGGAAGGTGTGCACGATGGTGCGGATCTGGTCTGGAGTGACGACGTCGCGGTCGAGCTGGTTGGGGTCGTAGGCGAAATCGTCGTCGAGCTCTTCCCAGCGGGTCTTGCGGGTGTCGCGTTCCTGCTTTTCCACGTAGTAGCCGGCTTCGACCTTGCTGCCCTGCTCGGTGATGGCGGTCTTGATGCGATAGACGTCGTAGTTGACGTTGACGCCGTCGGCCACGGCCATCTCGTGGTTGTATTCCATCACCAGGTTCTGGTGGAAGAAGCCGAAGGTCTGCTTGCCCGGCGTGGCGGTGAGGCCGATGAGGGTGGCGTCGAAGTATTCCAGCACCTGCGCCCACAAGTTGTAGATGGAGCGGTGGGCTTCGTCGGTGACGATGATGTCGAAGGTCTCAATCGGAATGGCCGGGTTGTATTCGATGGGCTCGGGTTCCTTGAACAGTTTGCCGAGCTGGTCCACGGATTCTTCTTCCAGGTCGTCTGGCAGGTCTTTTCCCTTGAGCATGGCGTACATACGCTGGATGGTGCAGATGCAGACGCGGGCGGTGGTGTCGATCTGGTTGCCCTGCAGGCGCTGGACGATGTATTCCTCGCTGAACTTGAAGTTGTTGTAGGGCGAGACGTATTGCTGGAATTCCTTGAGGGTCTGGTCGGCGAGGTTGCCGCGGTCGACCAGGAACAGGATGCGCCGCGCCCCGGCGAACTTGATCAGGCGGTAGATGAAGGAAATCGAGGTGAAGGTCTTGCCCGAGCCGGTGGCCATCTGGATCAGGGCGCGCGGGCGGTTTTCCTTCAGGGATTGTTCGAGGTTGTGGATCGCGGTGATTTGGGCGGGCCAGAGGCCTTCTTCCTTGAGCGGCGGCATGTGCTGCAGCTTGGCGAGGAAGGTGGCGGGAGCAAAGCCGGCGTGAGGAGCGCTTGTGGGGCCGGTCGTCAGCACCGTGGGCTGCGGCAGCAAGTCCAGCCATTCGCGCAAGGTTTCGGGCTTGTGGAAGGCGAACACCGGCCGCGAGCGCGGAACGGGGTCAAGGCCGTTGGTGAAGCGGGTTTCGATTCCGGTGGACTGGTAGGAAAACGGCAGCGGGCTATGCCAGCGCGGCAAAGCGGCGGGCAGGCCCTTGGTGTATTTGTCGGACTGGGTTTCGACACCGGTGAGGGTGACGCCCTCCTTCTTGGCCTCGATCACCCCGGCGGCCTTGCCGTCCACATACAGCAGGTAGTCGGCGAAGCCGTAGCCGGGTAGCTGAAATTCGCGGATGGCAACGCCGCGCGCGGCATGGATGTTGGCAGCAGCGGCGTCGCAGACATGCCAGCCTGCCGCCTGCAGCATCACATCGATGTTCCCCCTCGCTTGCTGTTCCGGCTGTGGAACCAAGACGCCCCCCTGAGTCTGTTATCTGCCGAATCTTCGCATAACCCAATCGGCAGGCGGACAAATGATTTGTGCTGGCTGACATCGGCTTCCACGCCCACCTCTCCAGTCTGCTAATAATCAGGTGTGCAGGTAGCACGACCGCGCTGCGCAAGACAAGGGAGCAAGATGGATTCGAATACCCATACGACAAGTGACTCGTTCTCACAGGTGTGGCGGGACGAAGTAAAGAAGCTGCGTCCGCAGGCGAACGACCCGCAGCAAAGCACGGAGGACTGCGCCGACAAGGCGCAGCTGGTGGGGCTGGCTTTTTCGGGTGGGGGCATACGCAGCGCGACGTTTTGCCTGGGGATCATCCAGGCGTTGTCCCGGCTGAGTTTGCTGCGCGCGTTCGATTATTTGTCGACGGTGTCGGGCGGCGGGTATATCGGGGGCTGGCTGTCGGCGCTGGTTTTCCGCAGCCGCAAGCCGGGCCAGTCGGTGGCGGATGCGCTGGCGGCGGTGGAGCGTGAACTTTCCGGCCAGGCGCGGCCGTGGTGCAAGGACGGCACGCCGGTTTCGGACTGCCCGCCGGAACATCCTTCGGTGCGCTTTCTGCGCCGCTACAGCAATTACCTCACGCCCAGGCTGGGGCTGCTTTCGGGCGATTCGCTGGCGGCGGTTTCCACCTATCTGCGCAATCTGCTGTTGAACCAGCTGATTCTGGTCGCGTTCTTCGGCGCGCTGCTGACGCTGCCCTATCTGCTGCTGAACATTGGCCGCCGGCTGGTCGATCCGCAAGGATTGGCGCTGGCCGCGCCGCTGGGAATCATCGGCCTGCCCCTGCTTCTGGTGCTGGCGATCGTCCTGCTGCTGGTTGCGGTGTACGCCTGCGCGCGGAGCATCACGCGGTTTTACAGGGGCGCTGGTTCGACAAGCCCCTGGTACGTCGATGGCCTGGTTGCGGTGTTCGGCTGGGTGATGAGACAGACGCTGCTCCACAAGTGGGTCCGCTGCAATTCGAGCGGGCCGGGGTTCATCGTTTTCTTC
>JBAUTC010000422.1:0-1543 GCA_049582025.1 Thiomonas sp. | reverse complement strand
GGCCAGAAAACCGGCAAGGGCTGGTACCGCTACGAGGCCGGCAGCCGCACCGCGCTGCCCGATCCGGAGGTCGATGCGCTGATTGCCGCGCATCGCAAGGACATCGGCGTGACGCCGCGCAGGATCGACGACGCCGAAATCGTCGACCGCTGCCTCTACGCCCTGGTGAACGAGGGTGCGCGCCTGCTGGCCGAAGGCATTGCGCAGCGCGCCTCCGACATCGACATGGTGTACCTCGCAGGCTATGGCTTTCCGGCCTGGCGCGGCGGACCGATGGGCTATGCCGATCTGGTCGGGCTGTTCATGGTGGCGCGGCGCATGCACCAGTTTGCGGCCCAGCCCGGAGGCGACGCCGACTTCTGGCAACCCGCGCCCCTGCTGGCAGAACTCGCCGCGCAGGGCAAGACCTTCAGCGTCGCCTGAGCCGTACCGCCCGACCCACGACAGCGAGCGAGGCAAGCCGGGACTGATGTTCACAGACAGGCCCGCGACCGGGTCCGCATCCAGAACGAAGGAGTTTTTCCATGACTGAAGCCGTCATCGTGTCCACAGCGCGCACCGCGCTGGCCAAGTCCTGGCGCGGCGCGCTCAACCTCACGCACAGTGTCACCATGGGCGGGCATGTGGTGCAGGCCGCAGTGCAGCGCGCGGGCATCGACCCGGCCGAAGTGGAAGACTGCATCATCGGCTGCGCTTACCCCGAGGGCGCGTCGGGCAACAACATCGCGCGGCAGATCGCGCTGCGCGCCAGTCTGCCGGTGACCACGGCGGGCGCCACCGTCAACCGCTTCTGTTCCTCCGGGCTGCAGGCCATCGTCATGGCGGCGCAGCGCGTCATCGTCGATCAGGTGCCGGTGATGGTGGCCGGCGGGGTTGAGTCGATTTCCAGCGTGCAGAACGACCGTGCCAACCGGCACATGGAGCGCGAGCGCTGGCTGCAGGAGCACAAGCCCGAGCTGTACTGGAACATGCTGCAAACCGCGGAATGCGTGGCCAAGCGCTACGACATCTCGCGCGAGCAGCAGGACGCCTATGGCGTGCGGAGCCAGCAACGCGCGGCGGCGGCGCAGGCGGCAGGCAAATTCCTCGATGAGATCGTGCCCATCACCGTGCGCGCAGCCATGGCGGAGAAGGCCACCGGCCAGCTTGTCACGCGGGAGGTCACGTTGAGTGCGGACGAAGGCATCCGCCCCGACACCACCCTGGACGGTGTGTCCAGAATCCGCCCGGCCTTGCCTGGCGGGGTGATTTCCGCGGGTAACGCCAGCCAGTTTTCAGACGGCGCCTCGGCCTGCGTGGTGATGAACGCCAAGGTGGCCGAGCAGCGTGGCTTCGAGCCCCTGGGCGCATTCCGGGGGTTTGCCGTGGCGGGTTGCGAGCCGGATGAAATGGGCATCGGTCCGGTGTTCGCCATCCCGCGCCTGTTGCAGCGCGCCGGGTTGAAGATGGACGATATCGGCCTGTGGGAACTGAACGAAGCCTTTGCCGTGCAGGTCATCTACTGCCGCGACAAGCTTGGCATCCCCGACGAGCGGCTGAACGT
>JBAUTC010000421.1:0-26333 GCA_049582025.1 Thiomonas sp. | reverse complement strand
GGCCGCGCAGCAGTGGACCGCGGCGCTCGACGAACTGCTCGACATCCTCATGCGCGACAAGAGCTGGAGCGAAGACCGCGCGCGCAAGACCTTTGTCAACATCCTTGAGCTCATCACTCCGACAGACACCCCTCAACCCGCCCCTGGCCAGCCGCCCGCCACCGATCCCACGGTAGAAAGCTACCGCCGCCGTCTGAGCATGACGGTGCTGAGCTGAGCACAATAACGCCGACATCAAGTCGGCGTTATTGATGGCGCTTCACGCCTGTTCAAAGCGTGATCTGCGTCCCCAGAGCCTTGAGAAACTGCCCCATCCACGCCGGATGCGCTGGCCAGGCGGGCGCCGTCACAAGATTGCCCTGCGTCACCGCCTGATCCACGGGAATATCGGCATAGTCACCGCCTGCCTCGCGCACTTCGGGACCGCAGGCCGGATAGGCCGAACACTTGCGCCCTTGAAGCACACCCGCCGCCGCAAGAATCTGCGCGCCGTGGCACACCGACGCGACCGGCTTGTTGGCATTGAAAAAGTGGCGCACCAAATCGAGCACCTTGGGGTTGAGACGCAGGTATTCGGGAGCGCGCCCGCCGGGGATGACCAGCGCGTCATAGTCCTCGGCCTTCACGTCAGCGAAAGTGGCGTTGAGGGTGAAGTTGTGGCCAGGCTTTTCTGAATAGGTTTGCGCGCCTTCGAAGTCGTGAATCGCGGTCTTCACCTGCTCGCCCGCCTTCTTGTCGGGGCAGACCGCATGCACCGTGTGGCCCACGGCCAGCAGGGTCTGGAACGGCACCATCGTTTCGTAATCTTCGGCGTAATCGCCAGCCAGCAGCAGAATGCGTTTTGCAGCCATGTCGAGTCTCCGTTGTCGCCGCACATGCGGCTAGCGCATTGTGGGACGCCAGCGATGAAAAGTTCAACCCTGCGACTACAGGGCGGGGATTTCTACAATCTGCGTCATCCCCAATGAAAGTCCGTCCATGACCAATGCCCTGCTGCAATCATCCCTGCACTCCCTACCTCTGCTGTCGCGGGGCAAGGTGCGCGAAAACTATGCCGTCGGCGACGACCGCCTGTTGATGGTGGCCACCGACCGAATCTCGGCTTTCGACGTCATCATGGCCGAACCCATTCCAGGCAAAGGCGAGATTCTGACCCGCATGGCGCGGTTCTGGTTCGGCCTGCTGCGCAACGTTGTGCCCAACCACCTGCTGTCAATCGATCCGGAAACCGTGGTGGCCGACGACGAGCGCGCGCAGGTGCGGGGCCGTGCCATGGTGGTCAAGCGCCTCAAGCCGCTGCCGGTGGAAGCCGTGGTGCGCGGCTACATCGCCGGGTCGGGCTGGAAGGACTACCAGGCCACCGGCTCGGTCTGCGGCATCGCCCTTCCCCCCGGGCTGAAACTGGCGAGCAAGCTGCCCGCGCCGATTTTTACCCCTGCGACCAAGGCCGAGTTGGGCGAACATGACGAGAACATTTCCTTCGCACAAATGGAGCAGGCCATCGGCACCGAACTCGCCGCGAAGGTGCGTGATGTGAGCGTCAACCTGTATCAACGCGCCGCCGACTATGCCGCAGCACGCGGCATCCTGATCGCCGATACCAAGTTTGAATTCGGCCTGGACGAGAGCGGCACCCTCACCCTGATGGACGAGGTGCTTACCCCCGACTCCTCACGTTTCTGGCCAGCGGACACCTGGGAAGAAGGCAGTTCACCGCCCAGCTTCGACAAGCAGTTCCTGCGCGACTGGCTGGAAGGTGTGCCGGGCTGGAACAAACAGCCGCCGCCGCCCACACTGCCTGCCGAGGTCATAGAGCACACCATCGCGCGCTACCGTGAGGCGCTGGAGCGACTCACGGCCTGAGCGCATTTCAGCGGAGGGCGTAGGCCGCCACCACGCCCGCGAACATCGCCAGGCCCAGATAGTGGTTGAGGCGGAAGGCACGGAAACACTGCGCCGGGTCGCGATTGCGGATCAGGGTGTAGTGATGGAGCGCCTGCGCCGCTGCCGCCGCCACGCCAAGGTCGTACGGCCAGGGTAATTGCAACGCCCAGCCCACTGCTGCCCAGAGGGCAATGAAGGCCGCGTAGCTCGTCATCACGGCCGCCACATCGGCGCGGCCGAAGGTGATGGCCGAGGTCTTGATGCCCACCTTGAGATCATCCTCGCGGTCGACCATGGCGTATTCGGTGTCATACGCCAGCACCCAGAACAGATTGCCCAGCAGCAGCACCCAGGCCAGCAATGGCACCTCGTCGCTCGCGGCGGCGAACGCCATCGGAATGCCGAAGCTGAACGCCACACCAAGATAGGCCTGCGGCAGCGCGAGCCAGCGCTTGGTGTAGGGATAGGCGACGGCAATCAGCAATGCGGCGACCGACATCTGGATGGTGAGCGCATTGGTGGTGAGCACCAGCCCGAAGGCAACCAGCGCCAGTGCCGCACCAACGAGCAGTGCCTCGCGAGAAGACACTTTGCCCGAAGTGACCGGGCGCTGCGCGGTGCGGCGCACGGCGCGATCGAAGTCCTGATCGGCGACGTCGTTCACCGCGCAACCCGCCGAGCGCATGAGAAACGTGCCTGCGATGAACACGACGACCAGCCACCAGCTTGGACGGCCGTCGCTGGCGATCCACAAGGCCGACAGACTCGGCCATAACAACAAGAGAGAGCCGACAGGCTTGTCCCAACGGATCAAGGCCAGCCATAAACGAAGACGTTCCATGGGCGAATTATCTCCAGCGCGCAAGGAACGTCGGTGAAAACCGCTCAGGCTTCGAGCAGCGAACGCAGCATCCAGGCGGTTTTTTCGTGGATGTCCAGACGCTGGGTCATCAGGTCCGCGGTGGGCTGATCGTTGACGTCATCTGCAACGGTAAAAACGGCGCGCGCCGTTTTTGCCACCGCCTCGTGCCCCTTCACCAGAATGGCGATCATCTCCGGCGCCTTGGGTGGAATGGCAGGGACGTCAGCCAGGCTGGAACGCGAGCTGAATCCATGATAGGAGCCCGGCACGGAGAAACCGAGAGCGCGGATGCGTTCCGCGATGGGATCAACGGCATTCCACAACTCGGTGTATTGATCCATGAACATCAGATGCAGCGTGTTGAACATGGGCCCGGTGACATTCCAGTGGAAGTTGTGCGTGGTCAGATAAAGGGTGTAGGTGTCGGCGAGCAGATGCGACAACTGCTCGGCCACCTTGGCGCGGTCATCGTCAGAGATGCCGATGTGAATTGGGGTGGATGACGCGTGCAGGGTACTTTTGCTCATGATGAACCTTTCAGTGTGTTGAACTTGAAGACAAACATAGCGCGGCACGCCAACACCAGTAAACCCGTGGGCTCTGCGGGCGACTGCGATCAGGCGCCATAGCCTTCCGGGTTGCCCTGCTGCCAGCGCCATGCGTCCGCGCAAATGGTGTTGAGATCACGCTTGGCACTCCAGCCCAAGAGGTTCTTTGCCGCTGCGGGATCGGCCCAGCATTCCGCAATGTCGCCCGGGCGGCGCGCGACGATTTCGTACGGAAGATCGCGGCCGATGCTCTTGCCAAAAGCCTGCACCATCTGCAGCACCGAATAGCCTTGACCGGTGCCGAGGTTGACCGTGAACATGCCTTCAGCGGCAAGTAAATGGCGCAATGCGGCCACATGGCCCTCAGCCAGATCCATGACATGGATGTAATCGCGCACCCCGCTGCCGTCCACCGTGGGCCAGTCGCCGCCGAACACGCGCAGCTTCTGCAGCCGCCCCACCGCCACCTGGGTGACGTAGGGCATGAGGTTGTTGGGAATGCCGCGCGGGTCTTCGCCGATCAGACCGCTTTCATGCGCGCCCACCGGATTGAAGTAGCGCAGCCGGGCGATGCGCCAATTCGGCTCGGCGCGGTGCAGATCGCCGAGGATTTCCTCGATCATCAGTTTGCTGCGCCCATAAGCATTGGTCGCGCTCAGCGGAAAGTCTTCGCGGATGGGCACCGAGGCCGGGTCGCCGTACACCGTGGCGGACGAGGAGAAAATGATCTCATGAACCTTGGCACGCTGCATCGCTTCCAGCAGGGCTACGGTGCCGCCGACATTGTTGTCGTAATACATGAGCGGCTTTTCCACCGACTCGCCCACGGCCTTGAGGCCGGCAAAGTGGATCACCGCGTCAATCTTGTGCTGTGCAAACACGGCGTCGAGTTGCGCCGCATCGCGAATATCGGCCTGGATGAAGGCTGGCCGTTTGCCGGTGATGCGCTCCACCCGCGCCAGCGATTCGGCGCTGCTGTTGCACAGGTTGTCATAGACCAGCGGCACGTACCCCGCTTCGATCAGGGCGACGCAGGTATGCGAGCCGATATAACCGGCTCCGCCGGTGACAAGAATGGTGGCTGGGGTCATGTTGTCGTTTTTGTCTGTGGAAGTTGCAGGCAGGATTCTCCTATTCTGCCTTGCAAGAATGGTGCACGCGCATCACGTCCGTCTTGTCACCAGTACGATGCCTCACCATGACACCAGACACTCACGCAGGCTTGCCGCCCTCCCCCTGGATCGTGCGCCACGCCCACCTGCTGCGTGCGGGCGGCAGCGTGCTCGACGTGGCCTGTGGCGGAGGCCGCCATGTGCGCTGGCTGCAGCAGCGCGGGCACGCGCTGTTTGCCGTCGATCGCAACGCCGAAGCGCTCGCCGCTCTGCACGACATCGCGCAGGTCCAGGTGGCTGACCTGGAATCCGGCCCCTGGCCCTACGCACAGCAGCGTTTCGACGGAGTCGTCGTGACCAACTACCTCTGGCGCCCTCTGCTGCCTCACATCGTGCAGGCCGTGGCGCCGGGCGGCATCCTGCTCTATGAGACCTTTGCCCTCGGACAAGCCAGCGTCGGCAAACCCTCCAATCCGGCGTTTCTTCTCCGCCCCGGCGAGTTGCTCGACGCCGCGCGCCCGGCGCTGCGTGTGCTGGCGTTTGAAGACGGCTTCGTCACCACCCCACACCCGGCTTATGTGCAGCGCATTGCCGCCGTGCGCGAAACGGCCAGCGCCGACGCGGCAGACCGATACAATCTTTCGATTTGATAAGCAGCAGACGCAGAACAATGTCCTCCCAACCTCTGGTCATTCGCGGCAGCATCGTTGCCCTGGTGACCCCCATGCACTCCGATGGCAGCGTGGACTATCCCGCACTGCGCAAGCTCGTCGACTGGCATATCGAACAAGGCACCGATTGCATCAGCCCGGTCGGCACCACCGGCGAATCGCCCACCATCCCGGTTGACGAGCACATCGAGATCGTGCGCGTCGTCGTCGAACAGGTAGCCGGGCGCGTGCCGGTGATGGCCGGAGCCGGAGCCAACTCCACGCGCGAGGCCATCGAACTGTCGCGCCATTGCAAATCCGTGGGTGCGGATTGCGTGCTCAGTGTCGTGCCCTACTACAACAAGCCGACGCAGGAGGGCATCGCTGCGCATTTCACGGCCATAGCCGAGGCGGTGGACATTCCCATAGTGCTCTACAACGTACCGGGCCGCACCGTGGCTGATATGAACGTGGACACCGCCATCCATCTTGCCCAGGTGCCAGGCATCATCGGCATCAAGGAGGCCTCGGGCAATATCGACCGCGCGGCGCAACTCATCATGCGTGCGCCTGAGAGTTTCTCCGTCTACTCCGGCGACGACCCGACCGCTGTGGCCCTTATGCTGCTCGGCGGGCACGGAAACATCAGCGTCTCGGCCAACGTGGTTCCGCGGCGCATGCATGAACTGTGCGTCGCCGCGATGGCAGGCAATGCGACGCTCGCCAGCAAGCTGCACTTTGAATTGATCGAACTCAACCAGATGTTGTTCTGCGATCCAAATCCCATCCCGGTCAAGGAGGCATTGCGCCTCATGGGCCGTATTGGCCCAGGCCTGCGCCTGCCCCTGACTCCCTTGCAGGCGGCATATCGCGCGCCGCTGCGCGCCGCCATGCAATCCCTGGGCCTGCCCATTGCCCCCTGAATTTTCGAGATCCATCCGCGTATGAACCTTTCCAAATCCTGGCGATTGAGCGCCCTTGCCCTCGCACTCGGCACCGCCGGTTTCCTGAGTGGCTGCTCTTCCCTGAGCACTGTGGTCCAAGGCAAAGGCGTCGACTACGAGAGTGCCAAGCAGGGCAATCAGTTGGACGTGCCGCCGGACCTGACCCAACTGGCCCGACAAGAGCGTTATGTCGTTCCAGGCAGCCCGAATGCGCCGGTGAGCGCGCTGGCTTATGACCGTGGAGTGCAGACTACGGAGCAGGTCGCCAAGACCAACGCGGTGCTGCCGCAATACCCGGGCATGCGTATCGATCAGGCAGGCGCACAGCGCTGGCTGGTGGTCGACTCCACACCGGATCAGCTTTGGGAAAAGGTCAAAGGCTTCTGGCAGGAAAACGGCTTCTACCTGACCCAGGCCGACGCGACCACCGGCATCATGGAAACCGACTGGGCGGAAAACCGTGCCAAGCTGCCGCAGGACTTCATCCGAAAGTACGTCGGCAAAGTATTCGACAGCCTGTACGACACCGGCACGCGCGACCGCTTCCGCACCGTGTTCGAGCGCACACCGGACGGCAAGGGCACGCAGATCTACGTCACCCACCAGACGATGAAGGAGGTTTACAACTCCAACGACAAGACGACCACCGCATGGGAACCCGCCACGCCCGATCCGGGGCTCAACACCATTTTCCTGCGCAAACTCATGGTCGCGCTGGGGGAGAACGAGCAAGCGGCCAAACAGCAGGTCGAGAATCCGGCGCAGATCGCGCAGCCAGTCGCGTCACAACTCATCGACAACGGTCTGGCGTTGCAAATGCAAGACGGCTTCGATAACGCCTGGCGCAAGGTCAGTCTGGCGATCAATACCGCCGGCTTCACCGTCATCGACCGCAACCGTGCTGCTGGCCAGTTCGACGTGCGCTACATCAGCGCCGAAGCTGCGCTCAAGGCTTCTCAGGACAGCACAGGCTTTTTCGGCAAGCTGTTCGGCAAGAATGCATCCGCGCCCAAACCCGCCGACTACCGCATTGCTCTGCAAGGCTCGGGGTCGCAGACTGTGGTGTCGGTGCAGACACTCGACGGCAAGCCACTGCAGACAGATGACGCTCGCAAGATTCTGCAGATCCTGCAGCAGCAAATTCAGTAAACCCGCCCTCTTCAACCGACTGAATTCAGTCGGTTGAAGACGACAAAAAAGCCGACTTGCGTCGGCTTTTTTGCATCTGTAAAAGACAGATTACTTGGCAGCGCTGGCGGTCGATGCGGCTTCGGCAGGAGCCGAAGCAGCCGGAGCCGAAGCGGCGGCCGGAGCCGAAGCCGGAGCCGAAGCGGCGGCCGGGGCCGAAGCAACAGCCGGAGCCGAAGCAGCGGGAGCCGCTTCTTCTTTTTTGCCGCAAGCAGCCAGGGCAAGAGCGGCAATCATCGATGCCAGCAGAATGGACTTTTTCATTACTTTCCTCTATGCGTCAGTCAAAATGGGCGGGGGCCCGAAAAATTCTTTACGTCGTGTTTGAACCCTATTGCGACCAAAACGGTAGCACATCAAGCTCAGAGCATAAGTATAGTGGGGCTTCGGGTTATCCCGGTGGTGCGATTTTTCTGTAACAATTCTTAATGTCGTTTATTTGTCACAATCCCAACGTACCCGCAGGAAAGGCTGGAGACGCCTGCTGCCAGGCCTCTTCAAAACGGATATGCAAGGCATGCATGCGGGAGGCAGTACGCAGTTGCTCACCAGACATCCAGGTGTCTGTATGCGCGTATACGGCGCAACGCGGCGTCCATGCCATTTCGACCAGTCCGCGTGCACCTGCCTCTGAAATCTGGCGACACGCCACCTGATGCGCAAAGTCGCGGCGGAACGTGGCGAAACGCGGAAAGCGCTCCCTCACGCGACTCCAGTCCAGCGCCAGAAAACGCATCGCCTCATATTGCTTTGGATCACGTAGCGCCCACAGTTCCAGTTGCCGGATGAACGGGGACCGATCGAAGGGCCAAGCGCGAAAATCGGTGCTGAAACAGCAAAGGCTCGCGCCTTGGTCCGCGATAACCGCCAGCATCGCGGCATGTGCTTGGGTGCGTGTGTCGAATGACACATCCGGGGCCTCTTCGCGCACCTCAGGCTCGCTTCGCTTTGGTGCTGCCTGCGGGCGACATCGCAGCCTCGCCGGTCTGAAGCCAGCCCTGCCCGCACCAGTCCACCAGAGCGCCAAGTTCCGCAGGGCTTGCCCCTTGAACTTGAGCGGCATCAAGCCTTTGCTGATCCGCCAACACGCGCAGCAGCGCAGACGACGTCACTGCAGCGGGCACCGCCTCGCCGTTGATGAACAGCGCCTGGGCGGTATAGAGCATCTTGCTGCGCCGATCCAGACGGCAACCGGTGCGCTGGCAGGCGCGCCGCAAGGCTGCGGGGGCTTGCTCGGCACCGTCAAACCAGACTTGCGGTTTGGGTGTGGTGAGGTAAGTGCCGAGCACCGACTCGAACAGCGCACTTCCCGGCTTGAGCTTGGCGAAGGCCTGCGCAGCAAACTTCACCATTGACGGCGGCAGCAATGCTGGAGCCGCACCTTCGCGCAGCGGCGGGTCGGTATAGATCGGGCCGTCCTGTTGCGATTCGGCCAGTTGCCACAACACCTCCTTCAGCAGTTCGCCCTGCGGCGGCGCGCGAAAGCCGATGGAATAGGTCATGCAATCCGCGCCCACGGCAATACCGTCGTGTCCCCATCCGGGAGGCAGATAAAGCATGTCGCCGGGTTCCAGTATCACGTCTTGTTCCGGGATGAAATGCGACAGCAGCTTGACCGGTTTGCCAGGTTGAAGGCGCTGATCGGTGACCGGGCCGATGCGCCAGCGTCTACGCCCCGACGCCTGCAGCAGGAACACGTCATAGGCGTCCTGATGCGGGCCCACGCCGCCGCCATCGCTGGCCCAGGAAATCATCAGGTCGTCCAGACGCGCATCGGGGATGAAACGAAACTGCGCGAGCAAAGCGCTGGCAGCGTCCACATGGACGTTCACGCCCTGCACCAGCAGGGTCCAGTTTGGCTGGTCCACCGACGGAATCTGCTTGCGCGCAAACGGCCCATGGTCAAGTTTCCAGCGTCGGCCACTGCGGGTCAGCAGACGCGATTCCACGTCATCATCCCCGGCCAGGGCGAACAGTTGCGCGCGACTGAGCAGCGGGCTAAAACCGGGAAACGCTTGGCGTAGCAGCAGCGGTTTGCGCTGCCAAACCTCGCGCAAAAAGCGCGTCACGGTGAAATCGCCCCAATGAATCGTCGAAGTTGACATGCTTGTCATGTTCCAATGCGGGCGAACTTTTGATCGTCCCCCGCTTCCATTCTCAAACTCCTGCGAGCATACCCATGAAAATCACTGAAGGCCTTGTCGCCACCCTGTCCTGGCGCATGACAGACTCGCTGGGCGAGCTGATCGATGAAAACGCCGAGGGCGATGACTTCTATGTCGGCGGCGACGATCTGCTGCCGCGCATGGCCGAGCAAATGATCGGCAAAGGCGTGGGCGACACAGGCGACATTTACCTCCAGCCCGAAGATGCGTTCGGCGACTATGACGCCGAACTGCTGCTGGTCGAAGACCGCAAGCTGTTTCCCGCCGAACTGGAAGAAGGCATGATGTTCGAGCAACTGCCCGAAGGCTGCACACCGGGCGACGCCGATGTGTTCTACACCGTCACCGAGATCCACGATGACAAGGTGCTGCTCGACGGCAACCATCCGCTGGCCGGACTGGCGCTGCGCATCGAATACACCGTGCTCGATGTGCGCGAAGCCGACCCCGACGAGATCGAAGCCAGGAGCGCCCTGCTCGACTCGGCAGACGCGGGGCTGTTCCTCCCCGGCGAGAAGTGAACCGAACGCTCAGTCCCTGTCGGTCTTCGAGTGTTCGCGCAGCCTGCGCGCATCCTTGCGCGCGCGCCATTCCAGGCGCAGATGCAGGCTCCAGCCCAGGCGGGTGATGGCATAGCCCGCAACCGCGAGGATCAGTGCCAGCAGCGGTACACCGACGAACAGCGGTGTGCCCAGATTCCACGCCCAATGCGCCAGCGCCACGGTGGAATCCCAGAGGTGCAGCCAGTCGAAACCAGGCGGTGCCGCCAGTGCGCGCGCCGGCCCGGAAGGACTGACCAGGGCGCCGAGTTTGAACGCCACCAGATACAGCGGCACGATGGTGATGGGATTGCTGTAGAGCGTCACCACCAGTGCGATGGGGAAGTTGCAGCGCATCAGCATCGCCAGCGCCCCGGCGGTGATCATCTGGAACGGGCCGGGGATCAGCCCGCCAAACATACCCGCAGCCACCGCCAGCGCCACGCTGCGACGGTTCAGACTCCACAGCGCCGGGTGCGTGATGTGTTTGGCGAACGGACGCAGCCAGCGACTGTGTTGCATCGCCTCGAATTTGCGCACCAGCAGCTTGGCGTAACGACGCGCCATCGTGAGGATTCCGCGTAGTCCTGCGGATCAGTGCGCTCCAGTGGAGCCGAAGCCACCGGCGCCGCGCTCGGACGCCGCAAAGTCGTCCACCACCTGCCACTGCGCCTGCACCACCGGGACGATGACCATTTGCGCGATGCGCTCCATGGGTTGCACCGTGTAGGCAGTGTTGCCACGGTTCCAGCAGCTCACCATCAGCGGGCCCTGGTAATCGGAATCGATCAAGCCGACCAGATTTCCGAGCACCACACCATTCTTGTGCCCCAGCCCGGAGCGCGGCAGCAGCATGGCGCACAAGCCCGGATCGCCGATGTGCATCGCCAGGCCCGTGGGAATGAGTTCGGCCTGCCCCGGCTGCAGCACCAGCGGTGCGTCCACGCAGGCACGCAGGTCCATACCGGCGCTGCCGGGGCTGGCATAGGCGGGGAGTTGGTCGCGCAGGCGCGCGTCAAGCAGGCGGACGGCAATCGTCGTCATGGAAACACTCTTTCAGTCTTGGAGGAACCACGGCGCCGCGTCATGCGGCAGGCGTGGCTTGAACGGGGTTGTCGTGAGCAGCCAGTCGGTGTGCGATCTCGGCAATCAGCTTGCGCGCCAGGGCGATCTTGCTGCCCGCGCCCAGCGTTTGGTGACCGCTGGCGTCGAACAGCTCGAGCCGGTTGTCATCGCGCCCGAAGGTATCGGGGCCAAGGTTTCCCACCAGCAGCGGCACGCCCTTGCGCACCCGCTTGGCACTGGCATGCTCCAGCAGGCTTTCGCTCTCTGCGGCGAAACCCACGCAATACGGCGCCTGCGGCAAAGCGGACACGCTGGCGAGGATGTCGGGATTGGTCTGCAGGGTGATGGACGGCGGCGGAGCATCCGGGGTCTTCTTCTGCTTGTGCGCCAGCATCTGCGCCGGCCGCCAGTCGGCCACGGCGGCGGTGGCGATGCACACCTGCGCCTGTGCCACGTGCGCCATCACCGCATCGAACATCTGCTGCGCGCTTTCGACGTCGATCCGTTCCACGCCGAATGGCGCGGGCAGGGCTGTCGGGCCGCTCACCAGCAGGACCCGCGCCCCGGCTTCGCGCGCGGCGCGCGCCACGGCGTAACCCATCTTGCCGCTGGAGCGGTTGGTCAGGCCGCGCACCGGGTCGATCGGCTCGAAGGTCGGCCCTGCGGTGACCAGCACCGTGCGTCCGGCGAGCAGCTTGGGGGTGAGCGCGGCAACGATGTCCTGCAGCAGATCGTCGGGTTCGACCATACGGCCTTCGCCAAATTCGCCGCAGGCCTGCTCTCCCGCAGCCGGGCCGCAGATCAGCGCGCCGTCGGCGCGCAGGGTGGCGATATTGCGCTGCGTGGCCGGATGCAACCACATCTCGCGGTTCATCGCCGGAGCGAACAGTACCGGCTTGCCTGCCGCAAGCAAGAGTGTCGAGAGCAGATCGTCGGCCAAGCCTTGCGCCGCTCGCGCCAGGGTGTGCGCCGTGGCAGGGGCGACGACGATGAGATCGGCGGCACGCGCTAGGTCAATGTGCGCCATATTGTTGGGCACGCGCGCGTCCCACAGATCGGTGAACACCGGCTTGCCGGAGAGCGCCTGAAACGTGGCCGCGCCGACAAAGCGGCTGGCCGACTCGGTCAGCACCACCTGCACCTGCGCACCGGCCTTGACCAGCAGGCGCGTGAGCTCGGCAGCCTTGTACGCCGCCACCCCGCCGGTGACGGCGAGGAGGATGGATCGACCTTCCAGGTCCATGGCTGCGTCCCCCGAGGTTCAGGCGCCGAGCCGCTGTTGCAGCAGGCTACGCGCCTGCGCCAGTGCGGCGTCGATCTGCTCGGGCTGATTGCCGCCGGCCATGGCGAAGTCGGGACGGCCGCCGCCCTTGCCGCCCACGGCCTGCGCGGCGGCGCTTACCAGATCGCCGGCCTTGATCTGGCCCACGCGGTCCGCGCTGACACCAGCCGCGAGTTGCACCTTGTCGCCATCGGCGCTGGCCAGCACCACCACGGCGGTCTTGAGCTTGGACTTGATGCGGTCGACAGCCTCGCGCAGTCCCTTGGAATCCAGCCCGTCCATGCGGGCGAGCAGCACCTTGGTATCGCCCATGTCGATGGCCTGCGACAGAATGGCATCACCTTGCGCAGCGGCTTGCTGCGCCTTGAGCTGGGCAATGTCCTTGTCGAGCTGGCGTTGCTGGTCGAGCAACTGCTCGACCTTGGCAACCGACTCGTCCGCCGGAGCCTTGAGGGTGCGCGCCAACTTTTGCAACAGGGCGTTTTGCTGCTGCACGAAGGTCAGCGCGTTCATCCCGGTGATGGCCTCGACGCGACGGATGCCCGCAGCCACGCCGCCTTCGAGCGCGATCTTGAACAGGCCGATGTCGCCCGTGCGCGCCACATGCGTGCCTCCGCACAGCTCGCGCGAATTGCCGATGTCGAGCACGCGCACGGTGTCGCCATACTTCTCGCCGAACAGCATCGTGGCGCCGACGTTCCTGGCGTCGTCGATGGCCATGACCCGGGCCTCGGTGGCCTGATTGAGCAATATCTGTTCGTTGACCATCAGCTCCACGCGGCGGATCTCGTCATCACTCATCGGGGCGTCGTGGGCGAAGTCGAACCGGGTCTTGTCGGCATCGACCAGTGAGCCCTTCTGCTGCACATGGTCGCCCAGCACGGTGCGCAGGGCCGTGTGCATCAGATGGGTGACGCTGTGGTTGCGCATGGTCGCGGCGCGCTGGTCGGTGTCAACCTGCGCGGCGACGACGTCGCCCACCGTCAGCGTTCCGGATTCGAGCATGCCGTGATGGCCGAACACATCGGCCTGCACTTTCAAGGTGTCCTGCACCACGAATCGCAGGTCGCCGGACTCCCCCTCGAACAGCACGCCGCTGTCGCCCACCTGACCGCCGGACTCGGCGTAGAACGGGGTGCGGTCGAGCACGACCACGCCGCTTTGCCCGGTCTGCATTGTGGTCACCGCCGTGCCATCCACATAGAGCGCCGCGACCCGCGCTTCTTTCACCAGCAGGTGGTCATAGCCTTCGAAGCAAGTCTTGTCGCCCGTGTAGTCGAGCGCGGCCTGCATCTTGAACTTGCCTGCGGCGCGCGCCTGCTCGCGCTGCCGGTTCATCGCTAAGTCAAACGCTGCCTCGTCCGCCTCCACGCCATGCTCGCGGCACACGTCCTGCGTGAGGTCCAGCGGGAAGCCGAAGGTGTCGTGCAGCTTGAACGCCAGCTCGCCATCGAAAGTCTTGCCGCCTGCGGCCTTGAGCGTCGCGAGCTCGGCATCCAGAATGGCCATGCCGTGCTCGATGGTCTCGAAGAAACGGGTTTCCTCGGCCTGCAGCACGTCGGCCACGCGTTGTTGCAGCTGGGCCAGTTCCGGATAGGCCGCGCCCATCTGCGCCACCAGATCGGGCACCAGCTTGTAGAAAAACGGCTGGCGTACACCGAGCTTGTAGCCATGGCGAATGGCGCGGCGCACGATGCGGCGCAGCACGTAACCACGGCCTTCCTTGTCGGGAATCACGCCATCGACGATGAGGAAACTGCAGGCGCGGATGTGATCGGCGATGACCTTGAGCGAGTTGTGCGCAAGATCCGGCGTGGCGGTTTCACGCGCCGCAGCCTTGACCAGCGCCTGAAACAGATCAATCTCGTAGTTGCTGTGCACGTGCTGCAGCACGGCGGCAATGCGCTCCAGCCCCATGCCGGTATCAACGCAGGGCTTGGGCAGCGGTTTCTGGCGGTAGGTGGCGAGCTTGAAGCGCGCACCGTCACGGCTGATGATGCCAATGCCGCTGTTGGCTTCCACCGTCGCCTTGTGCGTCCGGGCCTGGGCCTCGGTGTCGAAATATTCGTCGCCTGCGTGAAAGCGCTCGAACTGCATGAACACCAGGTTCCAGATTTCGATATAGCGGTCGCCGTCTTCCTCTGGCGAGCCGGGAGGGCCACCCCAGACTTCGGGGCCGTGATCGTAGAAAATCTCGCTGCACGGGCCGCAGGGGCCGGTATCGGCCATCTGCCAGAAGTTGTCGGAAGCGTAGCGCGCCCCCTTGTTGTCGCCGATGCGGATGATGCGATCGACCGGCACGTCCATCTCATTCGCCCAGATGGAGTGCGCTTCGTCGTCTTCGGCGTACACCGTGACCCACAGTTTCTCGGCCGGCAACTTGTAGACATTGGTCAGCAGTTCCCAGGCGAAGCGGATGGCGTCGCGCTTGAAGTAGGCGCCAAAGCTGAAGTTGCCCAGCATTTCGAAAAAGGTGTGATGCCGCGCGGTATAGCCCACGTTCTCCAGATCGTTGTGCTTCCCCCCGGCGCGCACGCAGCGCTGCGCGGTGGTGGCGCGGGTGTACGGCCGCTGATCCTGGCCGAGGAACACATCCTTGAACTGCACCATGCCCGAGTTGGTGAACAGCAGGGTGGGGTCGTTGCCCGGCACGAGCGAACTGGAGGGCACACGAGTGGAGCCCTGAGACTCAAAGTAGGCCAGAAATTTTTCGCGGATGTCGGAGACGTTCATGGGGTGCGGTAAGTGGCTGCGGCGAGCGGGCACAACTGGCTCTGGCGCGCGGCAATACAAAAGGTTAGATTTTAGGGCTTGCCGCTGCGACCGCGCACACTCTGCACTCTCTGTCTTGCGCTGCGTCGCGTGCGCAACCCACCGTTCACACCAACCGGAGCTGCCCATGAACCGGCCTGCCAATCCCCTATCCCTGCTCAAAGACCCCACGCTGTTCAAGACCCAGGCCTATATCGACGGCGCCTGGATCGACTCTGCCCGGCACTTTGCCGTCACCGATCCGGCCACCAACGCCGAGTTGGCACAGGTGCCCGCGCTGGAGCCGATGCACGCGCAACTCGCCATTGATGCCGCCGATTCGGCCTGGCCCGCCTGGCGCGCCCTGCCCGCCAAGCAACGCGCTGCCATCCTGCGCAAATGGTTCGACCTGCTGGTGGCCAATGCCGACGACCTGGCCCGCCTGATGACCGCGGAGCAAGGCAAGCCGCTGGCCGAGGCCAAGGGCGAAGTGATGTACGGCGCCAGCTTTGTGGAATGGTTTGCCGAAGAAGCCAAGCGCGTCTACGGCGAAACCATCCCCAGCCCGGACGCCACCAAGCGCCTGCTGGTGCTCAAACAGCCGGTGGGAGTGTGCGCGGCGATCACGCCGTGGAACTTCCCGCTGGCCATGATCACCCGCAAGGTCGCCCCGGCGCTGGCTGCAGGCTGCCCGGTGGTCATCAAGCCTGCCGAGCAGACACCGCTCACGGCACTTGCCGCTGCCGAACTGGCGCACCGCGCCGGCATTCCGCGTGGCGTGCTCAATGTGCTCACTGCCGACGGCGAGGGCTCGATTGCCATCGGCAAGCTGCTATGCGCTTCTCCCGTCGTGCGGCATCTGTCATTCACAGGATCCACCGAGGTCGGCCGCATTCTCATGGCGCAGTCCGCACCGAGCATCAAGAAGCTCTCGCTGGAACTGGGCGGCAATGCACCCTTCATCGTCTTCGACGACGCCGATCTCGACTCTGCCATCGAGGGAGCGATGGCCAGCAAATACCGCAACGCCGGCCAGACCTGCGTCTGCGCCAACCGCCTGTACGTACAGGACGGCATCTACGACCGCTTCGTGGAACGCCTGGCAGAGGCCGTGGGCACGCTCAAAGTGGGCGACGGTTTTGAAGACGGCGTGAATCTGGGCCCGCTGATCGACGATCAGGCGCTGGCCAAAGTGGAAAAACACATCAGTGACGCCACGTCCAAGGGCGCACGGATGGTGGTGGGCGGCAAGCGCATCGAAGGTGGGCCGAACGCCGGACGCTTCTTCCAGGCCACGGTGCTGGCCGATGTCACATCCGAGATGCTCTGCGCGCGCGAAGAAACCTTCGGCCCGGTGGCCCCGGTGTTCCGCTTCAAGACCGAACAGGAAGCCATCGCCGCCGCCAACGCCACCGAATTCGGCCTCGCCGCCTACTTCTTCAGCCGCGATGTGGGCCGCATCTTCCGCGTCGCCGAGGAGCTGGAATACGGCATGGTGGGCATCAACACCGGTCTGATGTCGAACGAGGTCGCGCCCTTCGGCGGCGTCAAGCAATCCGGTCTGGGCCGCGAGGGCTCGCATCACGGCATTGATGAATATGTCGAGATTAAATATCTCTGCCTGGGCGATTTGAATAAGTGACCCCGTATGCTCTGGCTAATTGTTTTCTTGCCAGAGCATTTCCACCACTGAATTTGTATCAATCCATGCGCATTTTTATGAATTGTTACTAAATTTCACCAGGAGTCAGGGTTTACACTCGCCCAAAGCGCTTGAACCTCTGCGGTGCATTGCAGCAAAATGCACCACATCAAGAGGAACACGCTCATGCCGAACACGGCTATTTTGCGCGCAGAGGGACTGAGCAAACAGTTTTCCGGATTCGCCGCAGTTCAAAACGTCCATCTGAATATCGCCGAAGGGTCCATACACGCCCTTGTCGGCCCGAATGGTGCCGGAAAAACAACCTGCTTTAATCTGCTGAGTAAATTCATCGCACCCACATCGGGTACGGTGTATTTTCAAAATCGTCCCATCAGTCATCTTCAGCCCGCAGAGATCTCTCGGCTTGGCATGGTGCGCTCGTTTCAGATCAGCGCCACGTTTCCGCACATGACCCTGTTGGATAATGTCCGTGTAGGTTTGCAGCGGGAGGCCGGTCTGGCAAGTCAATTCTGGCTGTCCACCCGCGCTCTCGACCGACTGAACGATGAGGCCATGCAGTTTCTCGATCTCGTGGGGCTGTCCAGCCAGGCGCACCGATTGGCCGCCAGCCTGCCTTACGGCCATAAACGGGCGCTTGAACTTGCCACCACCCTGGCAATGAATCCGAAACTGCTGCTGCTCGACGAACCCACCCAAGGCCTCGGCCATGAAGACGTGCAGCAGGTCACGGAACTCATCCGCCGTGTCGCCCAAGGCCGCACCGTCCTCATGGTGGAACACAATATGTCGGTCATTTCAAAGATTTGCGACCGCGTGACCGTGATGCAGCGCGGCCAGGTACTGGCCGAAGGCAGCTACGCCGAGGTCTCACGCAACCCCGAGGTCATCGCCGCCTATATGGGCGAAGCGGAAGAGGAGCTGGCAGCATGACTGCGGCTACAGCATCTGCCACCGTCGACGCCGAGCGTTCCACCGTCTCCAGCCCTCCCCCCGCGCTCGCCATCCAGGATCTGCATGCCTGGTATGGCGAATCGCACGTGCTGCACGGCGTCAACCTCACGGTCGCTCCGGGCGAGACCGTCTGTCTGCTGGGCCGCAACGGCGCGGGCCGTACCTCGACGCTGCGCGCCATCATGGGGCTGACGGGCTACCGTACAGGCAGCATTCGCGTCGCGGGTACGGAAGTGATCGGCATGCCCCGCCACCGCGTTGCTCCGCTCGGCGTGGGGTATTGCCCCGAGGAGCGCGGTATTTTTGCCAGCCTTTCTGCGCAGGAAAACCTGTTTTTGCCTCCTGAATTGAAAACCGGGTTTTCCGGTTTGAGTACCGAGGAAATCTATACCCTGTTCCCTAATCTGAAAGAACGCGCCAACAGCCCGGGAACGCGATTATCGGGTGGGGAGCAGCAAATGCTGGCCGTGGCGCGTATTTTGCGCACGGGCGCACGCCTGCTTCTGCTCGATGAGATTTCCGAGGGCTTGGCCCCGGTCATCGTGCAGGCCTTGGGGCGCGCCATTACTGCGTTAAAGGAAAAAGGCTTTTCCGTTTTGCTGGTTGAACAGAACTTCAGGTTTTCCGCCAATCTGGCAGACCGCTTTTATGTGATGGAAGCTGGCCAGATTGTTCTGGAAATAAACCGTGCTGATTTGCAGAAGAACATAACAGAACTGCAAAACCTGCTCGGCGTTTAAGCGCAATTCAAGCGCATCCCCCAAAGGAGACTCCAATGAAATACAAAGCTCTCACATCCGCCCTGGCCCTGGCTCTGGGCACACTGACCTCGGCCAGCGCCGCTGAAGCGCCGGTCAAGATTGGGTTCATCACCGATTTGTCTGGCGTGTACTCCGCCGTGGACGGCCCCGGCGGCGTGGCCGCGATCAAAATGGCCATCCACGACTTCGGCGGCAGCGTGCTGGGCCGCAAGATTGAACTGGTGAGCTTCGACCACCAGAACAAGGCCGACCTCGCCGCCGGCAAGGCGAAGGAATTCTTCTCGCAGGACGGCGTGGACATGCTCATCGGCGGCACCAACAGCGGCACCGCCCTGGCGATGGCGCCAATCGCAGCGCAGAACAAGAAGCCCTTCTTCGTGGTGGGCGCGGGCGCGTCATCGATCGTCGGCAAGCAGTGCACGCCGTATACCGTTCAGTATGCCTACAACACCACCGCACTGGCTCGCGGCACGGCCAGCGCCATCATCAAGAACGGCGGCAAGAGCTGGTACTTCCTGACCGCCGACTACGCCTTCGGCAAGTCGTTGGAGGGCGAGGCGGCCAAGGTGGTGGAGGCCGACGGCGGCAAGGTGGTCGGCCAGGTATATGCACCGCTGGGCGCTTCCGACTTTTCGTCCTACCTGCTGCAGGCCACTGCCTCCAAGGCGCAGATCCTGGGCCTGGCCAATGCGGGGGGCGATGCCGACAACGCGATCAAACAGGCCAACCAGTTCGGCGTGACCAAGAGCATGAAGCTCGCCGGCCTGTTGCTGTTCATCACCGACGTTCACAGCGTGGGCGTGCCAGCCGCGCAGGGCCTGAACCTGACTACCCCGTGGTACTGGAACCAGGGACCTGAGGCCCGCGCCTGGTCCGAGCGCTACTTCAAGGAAATGCATTCCATGCCGACCTTCCTGCAGGCTGGCGACTACTCTGCCGCGATGACCTATCTCAAGGCGGTCAAAGCAGCGGGCTCCACCGACGGCGCCAAGGTCATGGCCGAACTGCACAAGACCAAGGTCAATGACATGTACATGAAGGACGGCACCCTGCGTTCCAGCGGCCTGATGATCCACGACATGTATCTGGAACAGGTGAAAACCCCGGCGGAATCCAAAGAGCCCTGGGATTACTACAAGCTGGTGCAGACCATCCCCGGCAATGACGCCTTCGGTCCGGCATCGGCCTACGGTTGCCCGCTCGACAAGTAAGCGATGTCCGTCTCCGTCGCGCGGGACGCGTGCCGGAGACGTCTCCATCCCTGGTCTGACGTTCGAGGTGTCGCTTGACTGAATTGTTTGGATTCCCCCTGCCCCTGTTGCTCGGGCAACTCATGCTCGGCCTGGTGAATGGCGCGTTCTACGCCATGCTCTCGCTGGGTCTGGCGGTGATTTTCGGGCTGATGGACGTGGTCAACTTCGCCCACGGGGCGTTTTTCATGATGGGTGCCATGTTCGCCTGGATGGGCGGGCAGTACCTGCATCTGAACTTCTGGTGGATGCTCGTCATCGCCCCATTGCTCGTCGGACTGTTCGGCGTGCTGGTGGAGCGCCTTGCACTGCGCCGACTGCGCGGCATCGACCCGATTTACGGCCTGCTGCTCACCTTCGGTCTCACCCTGCTGATCGAGGGCGTGTTCCGCTCGTTTTTCGGCGTGGCGGGCGCCCCCTACAACCCGCCTGCCTTGCTCAGCGCCACCCTCAATCTGGGCTTCATGTACCTGCCCGCGTACTACCTCTTCGCCGTGGTCGCCAGCCTGCTGGTGTGCTTCGGCACCTGGGTGCTGATCGAACGCACCAAGCTCGGCGCCTATCTGCGCGCAGGCACCGAGAACCCCGCACTGATCCAGGCGTTCGGTGTGAATTTTCCGCGCATGGTCATGCTGACCTTCGGCTTTGGTTCGGCATTGGCTGGACTGGCCGGAGTACTGGCGGCGCCGGTCATTCAGGTGTCACCGCTCATGGGCTCCAACCTCATCATCGTGGTGTTCGCCATCGTGGTCATTGGCGGCATGGGCTCGGTGATGGGCGCCATAGTCTCGGGACTGGCACTCGGCCTGATTGAAGGCCTGGCCAAGGTGTTTTACTCCCCCATCTCCTCCACCGTGGTGTTCATCCTCATGGCGCTGGTGTTGACCTTGCGCCCGGCGGGCCTGTTTGGCAAGGAGAAATGACCATGCTCTGGCGCACCCGTCTTCCCGCGTCCATCCTCTGGGCCTTGCTGTTGCTGTCCCTCATTGCTCCCTGGATCGGGCTCTACCCTGTGCTGGGCATGCGCATGATGTGCTTTGCGCTGTTTGCCTGCGCCTTCAATCTTCTCGCCGGTTACGCCGGGCTGATTTCGTTCGGCCATGCCGCGCTCTTCGGCGGTGCCGGCTATCTCACCGGGCTGGCGCTCACCTCCTGGGGCCTGTCCACACCGGTCGGCATTCTGATCGGCGTGGCCGCCGCACTGGCCATCGGGCTGGTCATGGGGCTGCTCGCGGTGCGGCGGACGGGCATCTATTTTTCGATGATCACTCTGGCGCTGGCGCAGATCGTGTATTTCTACTGCCTGCAAGCCAATTTCACCGGCGGCGAGGATGGTTTGCAGGGCATTCCGCGCGGCAGCCTGTTCGGCCTGTCGCTGCAATCCGATCGGGTGATGTACTACGTCGTCCTGGCCGTGTTCGTGGCAAGCTGGTGGTTCATGCGACGGGTGGTCCATTCGCCCTTCGGCCAGATTCTGCAAGCCGTGCGCGAGAACGAACCACGCGCCATCTCCCTGGGCTACCGCGCCAATCGCTACAAGCTCGGCGTGTTTTTGCTCTCCGCAGGGTTTGCGGGTCTGGCAGGCGCGATGAAGGCCGTAACCATGGGTTTCGAAACCCTTACCGACGTGCACTGGAGCACTTCGGGGCTGGTCATCCTCATGACCCTGGTCGGCGGTTTGGGCACCGACCTCGGCCCCATTCTCGGCGCGGTCATCATTACCGTGCTCGAGGAAAAGATGGGAGCGATCGCGGGCTTTCTGGTGAAGGTCACCGGAATCGACTGGTTTCACCAACTCAACGATTCGGTGAGCATGGTGATCGGCGCGATTTTCGTGCTCTGCGTGCTGCTGTTCCGTCGCGGCATCGTGGGAGAGCTGCGGACGCGGTTTCTCATCGGCAAGTAGAACCGGCGTCAATGCTTTCCGGGCGTACGCACGCCGATGCGCCGGTTGACAGATTCGGCAACTACACGGTCTGTAGCACGCAAAAGAGTGCCGCGGCCGCCTGCTTGCCGACAAGCAAAAACCCGTCCCCGTTCGTCAATCCAGTCCGGCCAGCACCCGCACGTGCTCGGCCACACTGCGTCCCAGGGCGCTGAGGTTGTAGCCGCCTTCCAGGCAGGAGACGATGCGGCCGCCGCATTGCGCCTCGGCGAAGTTCACCAGTTGGCGGGTGATCCAGGCGTAATCGGCTTCCACCAAACCCATCTGCCCCATATCGTCTTCGCGGTGCGCGTCGAAGCCTGCGCTGATGAACAGCATCTGCGGGGCGAACTCGCGCAGACGCGGCAGCCATTCCTCAGCGACGATGCGGCGCACGGTCTCTCCCTTGGTGTAGGCGGGAACGGGCACGTTGACCATATTGGGCTCGGGTTCCGTGCCGGTATAGGGATAGAAAGGGTGCTGGAAGAAGCTCGCCATCAGCACGCGCTCATCGCCGTGAAAGATGTCCTGGGTGCCATTGCCGTGGTGCACGTCGAAATCGACGATGGCCACGCGCTCCAGTCCACGCACATCGAGCGCATGGCGGGCGGCGACGGCCACATTGCCGAAGAAGCAAAAGCCCATGGCCTGCTCCCGCGTGGCGTGGTGCCCGGGCGGACGGATGGAACAGAACGCGTTGTGCAGATGACCGTCGATGACCGCATCGGTGGCGCTGATGGCCGTGCCCGCTGCGCGCAGCGCCGCCTGCCAGGTGAACGGGTTCATCATGGTGTCGGCGTCAATCCACTCATGGCCCTGCTCGAAGTCGCCACGCTGCTTCAGACCACTGACGTAGAGCGCTGAATGGGCCCGCTCCAGCGCCTCCAGGCTGGCGGGCGGCGCGTCGTCGTGGCGCTCCAGCCAGGGAGCGATCTGTGCAGCGATCAGCCGGTCTTCAATGGCGGCAAGGCGCTGCGGGCACTCGGGATGGTCGGCGCCCATCTCGTGCAGGGTGCAATCGGCATGGGTATAGAAGCCCGTGGTCATGTTGTCTGTCTCCTGCAGCTTCTCCCCAGAATCAACAGTGGGCACGCTGCGCTCGTAGCATAGTGTGCCGCAGCCAACCCATCCCTGCCCCTCGTGAAAACACCCACCCTCTCCAGTCTGATCGACCAACTCGAAACCATCATTGTGGGCAAGCGCGCGCAGGTGGAACTTGCGGTCTGCTGCCTGCTGGCCAGCGGACATCTGCTGATTGAAGACCTGCCCGGCGTGGGCAAAACCACTCTGGCGCACGCGCTGGCCGCGGCGCTGGGCCTGCAGTACGCCCGTGCACAGTTCACCGCCGACCTGATGCCGGGCGACCTGCTGGGCATCTCCGTGTTCGACCGCAATCGCAGCGAGTTCGTCTTCCATCCCGGCCCGGTGTTTTCGCAGGTGCTGCTGGCCGACGAGATCAACCGCGCCGGGCCGAAGGTGCAAAGCGCCCTGCTTGAGGCCATGGAAGAGCGCCAGGTCAGCGTGGACGGACAGACGCGCAAACTGCCCGAGCCGTTCTTCGTCATCGCCACGCAGAACCCGTTCGATCAGATCGGCACCTACGCGCTCCCGGAATCGCAGCTCGACCGCTTTTTGCTGTGCATTTCGCTCGGCTACCCCAGCCGAGCGGCGGAGCGCGCCTTGCTCGAAGGCCGCGACCGGCGCGAGCTGATCGCGGCGCTGCAGCCCGTCCTCAATCCGGCGGGCCTGATGGACTTACAACGGCAGGCGCAGGCCGTGCATGCCGCGCCCGCCCTGCTCGACTACGTGCAGGAGCTGCTCACGCAAACGCGCAATGGCCGCTGGTTCATTGAAGGCCTGAGTCCCCGCGCCGGGCTGGGACTGCTGCGTGCCGCCCGCGCGTGGGCGTTGATGCAGGGGCGCGACTATCTCATTCCCGACGATGTGCAGCACGTCCTGCCCGCGGTCGTCGGTCACCGTCTGCGCACCCTGGACAGCCCGGTGGTCAACCGCGTGGCCTCGCTCCAGGCGGTGCAGGCCGTGCTGGAACAGGTACCGGTCTGAGGGGGCCATGACCAGATCCCCCATGCCCGCCCATCGTGCACCAAACGGTCATGTCCAACTCTGCTGATTCCACCTTGCCGCCGCACCCGCCTGCCGCGACGCCTGCGGGCATGCGAAGCGGGTTTGCGCGGCGCTTCGACGCCTGGGCAACAGCGCGTCACCGGGCTGGTGGCAGTACCCAGCTCACGCATCGCAATGTGTACATCCTGCCCACGCGCACCGGCTGGTTCTTCGCCGGGCTGCTACTGGTGCTGCTGGTACTGAGCATCAACTACCAACTCAACCTTGGCTACCTGCTCACCTTCCTGCTAGCGGGCAGCGCAATGATGGCAATGCACGTCACCCACAACAATCTGCGTGGCCTCAGACTCACTGCAAGGCCTCTGGAGGGGCTGGTGCATCAGGGCCAGAGCGCGCGGCTTGGCCTGATACTGCAAGGCGGCACGCGCGACCGCTGGGGGCTGGCGCTACGGCCAGACGGCGCTACTGCGTCCCCACCAACCCACACTCTCAAACCGAAGAAGCGCGGCAAGGCAGCCTTCACGCCTTACCCCTGGCTCTATACCGACTGCGCCCGCGACAGCGAAACCCCGCTCACCCTGAGCTGGGCGCCCATGCAGCGCGGCCTGCTGCCCTGGCCCCTGCTCACGGTGGAAAGCGATTACCCGCTGGGCGTGTGGACAGCCTGGAGCCGCTGGAAGCCGCACGGCGATCTGCTCGTACTGCCCGCCGTGGAGCATCCCGCCCCATCCCTGCCACCTGCCCGCCCCACCCCCGGCAGCGGCCCGGCGCAACAGCGTGGCGGCAACGAAACCGAAGGCGTACGCCCCTACCGCACGGGCGATTCCGCCCGCCAGGTGCTGTGGAAAAAGCTCGCCCGCAGCGATGAACTCGTCAGCCGCGACACCGCCCAGCCACAAGCGCAGGCCGAGCTGTGGCTGGATTTCGCCGCCCTGCCCGCAAGGCTCGACACCGAGGCGCGACTCTCTCGCCTATGCGCCTGGGTGCTGGCCGCCGACCACTCCGGTCTGCCGTATGGACTGCAATTGGGCACGCAAATCATCGCACCCGCCACCGGGGCTGGGCATCTGATGCAATGCCTGCGACTGCTGGCGCTGCATCCCGGACCCTTGCGAGCGGAGCGCCAAGGCGCCCATCCCTCCTGGCCGGGCAAGGCGTGATGGGAACGTCTGCGTCCGCCACGCTGTTTGCCCGTTGGTCGAGCCGCGCCAGCGCCTTGCCACGCGACGCCCGCGACACCCTGTTTCTGCTCGCGGTGTCGCTGCTGCTGATGCTGCCCCTGTTCATCCACCTGCCGCTGTGGGCCAGCTGTCTGGTGCTGGCACTGCTCGCCTGGCGGGCGGTGCTGGCCTGGCGCAGCACGCCACTGCCCCGACGCTGGGTGCTGATGCTCATCCTGCTCGCCTCGGCGCTCATCACCGTGTGGGAATTCCACACCGTGTTCGGGCGCGATGCCGGAGTCACGCTAATCTGCGTGCTGCTCGGTCTCAAAACCCTGGAGATGCGCTCGCGACGCGATGCGCATGTGCTGTTCTTCCTCGGCTTTTTCACCATCGCCGCCAACTTCCTGTTCTCGCAATCGCTCGGCACGGCGCTGGTCATGGTGCTGGCCACCTGGGGCATGCTGGCCGCGCTGGTCAACGCCAATCTGCCCGCCGGACGCCCGCCGCTGCGCCAGTCGCTGATGACGGCGCTGAAAATGATGGCGCTGGGCACGCCAGCGATGATCGCGCTGTTTGTCGTGTTTCCGCGCATCAGCGCGCCGCTGTGGGCGCTGCCGCAAAGCAGCGCACAGGCCATCACCGGCCTGTCGGCCAGCATGTCGCCGGGGCAGATCGCCGAGCTCGCGCGCGACGATTCGGTCGCCTTCCGCGTGGTATTCGACGGCCCGCGCCCACCCGACCGCACGCTCTACTGGCGGGGACCGGTACTCAGCCTGTTCGACGACGGCGTGTGGCTGCCCGACCCGCACCAGCGCGACCGCGCCACCCTCACCCCGCCCGCCGATCTGCACAGCACTGGCCAGCCAGTCCGCTACACCGTCACCCTGCAGCCAACCCAGCAGACCTTCGTGTTCGCGCTGGACGCGCCGCTGGACGCGCCAAAGATCGAAGGCCATCAGGTCCGCTGGCTGCCCGATCTGCAGTTGGTGGTGGGCCGGCCGCTGGACCATCTCTCACGCTACACCGTCGAGTCATCGCCGCAATTCCGCTATGGGCCGATGCAACTCGCGCCGACGCTGCGAGCCGATGCGGCGCTGCCCGCCGGGTTCGATCCGCGCAGCGTGGAACTCGGAAAGCAACTCGCCGCGCAGGCCAAATCCGCCGGGCAAGGCGGCGGCTTCGTCGCGCAGGCCTTGCTGCACATGTTCCGTACCCAACCCTTCCGCTACACCCTCAATCCCGGCACCTATGGCAAACGCGATGGGATCGATCAATTCCTGTTCGACCGCCGGGCCGGGTTTTGCGAGCACTATGCGCAGGCCTTTGTGGTGGTGATGCGCGCAGCGGGTATTCCGGCGCGCATCGTTACCGGCTATCAGGGCGGGCGCTACAACCCGGTGGACAACACCTGGGTGGTGCGACAGAGCGACGCCCATGCCTGGGCCGAATACTGGCTGCCGCAGCTCGGCTGGGTACGGGCCGACCCCACTGCCGCGGTCGACCCCGCGCGCGTCGACCGCAGCGGCACCACCCTCGCTTCGCG
>JBAUTC010000420.1:0-6404 GCA_049582025.1 Thiomonas sp. | reverse complement strand
ATGCCACGCCTGTGCAACGCGAACGCTACGCATCAGGTGGCGGTGGAGCGCTCACTCCGGTGATGGCCGTCGACAAATCCCCGAAAGATCTGCCCAGTTTTGAAGTCCTTGTCGAAGAGTCCAAACTCACCGGTACGCATTGGGACATGGTGTTTGTCACCACGCAATCGATTCCGGATGGTTTGCTTCCAGACGCCACACAAGTGGAACAGACCTTGATCCAGTTGATCGAACGCATCCGCATGGGGAATGTCGACAGCTTTCTCACTTTCGATCGCAGTGGACAGCTCACGCGTCTGAGTTGAGCGCACCTGACTGCGTTCGTTTGGCGTAGTTCTTCCGAAGGAGCCTTCGCCTCGCAATCGTCCTTCTGGCGGATTGGCGCGCCGCCGCATGGAGCTTATGGTTGTTCCTAGAAATAGGAAACTAGGAGAGCGTCCATGCAAACCCATAAATTGGGGGCGAGTGCCTTGCGCGGTAATCCGCAGAAATCTTTGATTGGCGCGACCATCGGATTTTTTATTGGATTCGGCGCAGTGTCCCTATTTGGGCCGACCGCGCACAGCTTCGTTCACGTGATGCAGTTGAGTCCGGAGCAAGTGGGGCTGTTAGTCGCCATGCCCATGCTGACAGGTTCGCTGCTGCGGATCCCATTTGGTGCATGGGTTGACCTCAATGGGGGAAAAACGCCATTCCTAGCTCTGCTGCTCGCGTCCGTTGTGGGCATTGCAGGTCTGTACTGGATGCTTCTGACTCTCTACCCCGACCATCTCACGCAGAAGTATTACCCCTTGCTGTTGATGTTCGGCGCATTGGGAGGGTGCGGAATCGCCACATTCTCCGTTGGAATCGGGCAGGTCTCGTACTGGTTCCCGAAGGAAAGGCAAGGCAAAGCTCTGGCTTTCTATGCCGGGCTCGGCAACACCTCGCCGGGACTTGTTGCCATTGCCCTGCCGTTGATCATCGCCGCCGGCGGCCTTTGGGTCGGGTATTTTGTCTCGCTTCTCATCGTCGTGGCCGGGATCGGTTTGTATATCGTGCTGGGCTACAACGCACCGTATTTCCAACTCAAGCATCACGGGAAAACACCGGAGCAAGCACGCTCCCTTGCGAAGGAGCAAGGTCAGGAACTCTTTCCAGCGGTCAGCATCACGCGGACTCTCATGGATTCCGCCGCGAGTTGGAGGACCTGGCCGCTCGTCGGTTTGTATTTCACATCCTTCGGCGGATTCCTCGCACTAACCGCCTGGCTCCCCACGTTTTGGCAATCGTTTTATGCCGCGCCGCATTGGCAGGCACTGGGATTGACCGCCGGTTTTTCGCTGTTCTCTTCATTGATCCGAGTCCCGGGTGGTAGTTGGGCGGATCGACTCGGAGGGGAAGGGGTCGCATTCGCTTCCTTTGTCATTCTTCTCGTTGGCGCTTCCATCATGACCCTATCGCACAGCTTCTGGCTATCGGTCGGCGGTGAAGTGCTGGTCGGTGCCGGCATGGGCGTTGCCAACGCAGCGGTGTTCAAACTAGTTCCGCATTATGTGCCCGATGCCGTGGGTGGCACAGCGGGATGGGTCGGCGGGCTTGGGGCGCTCGGCGGATTCCTCGTGCCGCCGACGCTCGGGCATTTCGTGCAGACGATGGGCTCCATCGGCTATGCGCGAGGCTACGTTGTCTACGTTGTGCTGGCGGCGGTTTCGCTGATGTTGACTGCGCTTCTGTTCGCCACGCGCAAGGGCGTAAGACCAGCACGGCTGGCGCTGGCGTCGCACCATTAAACGAATCTATGCCGCATTGCTACTCAATGCCGGACTGACACTATCCCCTTTTGGAGGAGCACCATGAGCCACTTTCCAAACCGCCCCACACACGTCGTCCCTGGGCTTGTCCGGGGACAGGGGCGGGTTCCCGTTGGCCCTCCTGTTCGGAACGTTGCCCGACCTCAATGGCATCTGTTGCACCGTCTTCATGTTGATGTGCGGCATGGTGTCAATCTTCCCGTTCCGGATGTTCTTCCCCGAGCTTCGATGCATTGACGCGCTCCGGCCTGCTTCGCAAGGCACATCGTCCTCATCCAAAAGAAACCTCGCGCAAGGGAAAGCTGCCAGCGCAGCACGTCATTAAGACTTCAGGAGCCTCAATATGTCCAGTCATGTGATCAAACATTGGAACCCCGAGGATGCCACCTTTTGGCAAACCAAAGGCCAGATGATTGCGCAACGCAATCTGTGGATTTCCATACCCGCACTGACCCTCGCCTTCGCGGTGTGGATGGTGTGGTCGGTCGTGGTGGTCAAGCTGCCACAGGTGGGCTTTAACTTCTCAACCAATCAGCTCTTCTGGCTTGCCGCGCTGCCCGGCCTGTTCGGCGCGACGCTGCGGATTTTCTATTCCTTCATGGTGCCGATTTTCGGCGGGCGGCGCTGGACGGCGATCTCCACGGCCTCGCTGCTGCTGCCTGCCCTTGGCATTTACTACGCGGTACAGAGCCCCAACACCCCCTACGAGATCTTTGTCATCTTGGCACTACTCAGTGGCTTTGGCGGCGGCAACTTTGCGTCATCGATGGCCAACATCAACTTCTTCTTTCCCAAAGCACAGAAAGGCCTGGCGCTGGGACTGAACGCTGGGCTCGGGAACCTAGGAGTTTCCATCGTGCAATTCATCGTGCCCCTGGTCATCACTGCCGGTGTCTATGGCGTGCTCAGTGGTGACCCGCAGACCGCAGTGGTCGGCGGCAAGACAACACAACTCTGGCTGCAGAATGCCGGTTTCGTCTGGGTTCCCTTCATCATCGCCGCCACGTTGGCAGCTTGGTTCGGAATGAATGATCTGGCTGACGCCAAAGCCTCGTTTGCCGATCAGGCCATCATCTTCCGACGCGCACACACCTGGATCATGAGTTTCCTGTACACAGGGACATTCGGCTCCTTCATTGGTTATTCGGCCGGTTTTCCTCTATTGATCAAGTCGCAGTTCCCCGGCGTTACTGCACTGGATTATGCGTGGCTCGGTCCCTTCGTCGGTGCCCTGATCCGGCCGGTGGGCGGCTGGTTGGCCGACAAGCTGGGCGGCGCTCGCGTGACCTTCTGGAATTTTGTCATCATGGTGCTCGGCGTGGTCGGGGTGCTGTATTTCCTCCCGCACGCCGGCCTGGGCGGTAATTTCACCGGCTTTCTCGCGGCATTCATGGTTCTGTTCGCGACGACGGGAGTCGGTAACGGCTCAACCTTCCGCATGATTCCCGTCATCTTCCTCACCGACCGCAAGCGCGCTGCCATTGGACAGGGGCCGACGGCGCAGGAACAGGCGGTGAAAGATGCGAACAAGGAAGCCGCCGCCGTGATCGGCTTCACCTCGGCAATTGCTGCCTACGGCGCCTTTTTCATCCCCAAGAGCTACGGCACTTCGATTTCCCTGACAGGCGGACCGCAATCTGCGCTCTATGGCTTCATCGTGTTCTATGTGCTGTGCGTGCTGGTGACATGGTGGTTCTACAGCCGTAAGAACGCTGCCATGCCCTGCTGACCCCAGAATGAACTGGAGACTGATATGAGTCACTTTCTCGACCGCCTTACTCACTTCACCAAGTCGCGTGAGAAGTTCGCTGATGGTCACGGTGAAGTCACCGACGAAGACCGCACTTGGGAGGACGCCTACCGCGGTCGCTGGCAGCACGACAAGATCGTGCGCTCAACTCACGGGGCCAACTGCACGGGCTCGTGCTCGTGGAAGATCTACGTCAAGGGCGGCATCGTCACTTGGGAGACGCAGCAGACCGACTACCCGCGCACCCGCCCCGACATGCCCAACCACGAACCGCGCGGCTGCCAGCGCGGCGCGTCGGCAAGCTGGTACCTATATTCAGCCAACCGCGTGAAGTACCCGATGGTGCGCGGACGCCTGATGAAAATGTGGCGCGAGGCGCGCAAGACCCTAGACCCGGTGGATGCGTGGGCCAGCATCGTGCAGGACAAGGCCAAGCGCAGCGAATACCAGAAGGTGCGGGGCATGGGCGGCTTCATCCGTGCGCACTGGGACGACGTGAACGAAATGATCACCGCGGCCAACGTCTACACCATCAAGAAATATGGCCCGGACCGGATCTACGGCTTCTCGCCGATTCCGGCCATGTCCATGGTGTCGTATGCCGCAGGCTCGCGCTATCTCAACCTCATCGGTGCCGTGCCCGGCAGCTTCTACGACTGGTACTGCGATCTGCCGCCAGCCTCGCCGCAGGTGTGGGGCGAGCAGACCGACGTGGCCGAATCTGCCGAGTGGTTCAACGCCAACTACATCATGGCTTGGGGCTCGAACGTGCCGCAGACCCGTACCCCAGACGCGCACTTCTACACGGAGGCGCGCTACCGAGGTGCCAAGACGGTGGCGGTCACGCCCGACTATTCCGAAGTCGCCAAACTCAGCGATGAATGGGTGCATCCCAAGCAGGGCACCGATTCGGCGCTGGCGATGGCCATGGGCCATGTGATGCTGCGCGAGTTCCACTTCGGCGAACACAAGTCCGACTACTTCATCGACTATTGCCGCAAGTACACCGACATGCCGTTGTTGGTGCGGCTGGAAGACCGCGAGATAGCAGGGGGCCGCCATGTGCTGGCCGCTGACCGCTATCTTCGCGCCAGCGACTTTGCCGATCAGCTCGGTCAGACCAACAACCCGGAATGGAAGACCGTGGCTCTGGGTGCTGACGGGCAAATTGCGTTGCCGCATGGCGCGATCGGCTATCGCTGGGGCGAGCAGGGCGAGATGGTGGGTAAATGGAACCTGGAGGCGCGCGACGCCCGTAACGGCGCCGACACGCAACTCGCGCTCTCCCTGATCGACATGAAAGAGGGCGTGGCCGATGTGGGATTCCCCTACTTCGGCGGCGTGCCCGCGGAGCACCACCCCGGTAATGTGCAAGATGACGTGCTAGTGCGCAAGGTGCCCTATCGAGTGCTGCAACTCGTTGACGCCGAGGGCAAGGCGCAACGCGTGAAAGTGGCGTCTGTCTATGACCTGATGGCGGCACATTACGGCATTGATCGTGGCCTAGGCGATGAACCAAACCCTTGCGCCAAGAGCTATGCCGACAATGTGCCTTACACCCCGGCATGGCAGCAGTCCATCACCGGTGTGCCGGCCGATGTGGTGGAACGCATCGCTCGTGAATTTGCGACCAACGCCCACAAGACCCACGGTACCTCGATGGTGATTCTGGGTGCCGGGCTGAATCATTGGTACCACATGGACATGCATTACCGCGCCATCATGAACATGCTGATGATGTGCGGTTGCATTGGAGTGCCGGGCGGCGGCTGGGCGCATTACGTTGGGCAGGAAAAGCTGCGTCCGCAAACCGGCTGGACAGCGCTGGCCTTCGCCTTGGACTGGGGGCGTCCGCCGCGGCAGATGAACTCCACCAGCTTCTTCTACGCGCATACCGACCAGTGGCGCTATGAAAAGCTGGGCGTCGATGAAATCCTTTCGCCCCTGGCCGATCCGAAAGAATTCGGCGGCAGCATGATCGACTATAACGTGCGCGCCGAGCGCATGGGCTGGCTGCCTTCGGCGCCGCAGATGCAGACCAATCCGCTGCAACTGGCGCGGGACGCGAGTGCTGCCGGCCTGTCTCCGAAGGACTATGTGGTCAAAGGGCTGAAGGACGGTAGCTTGCGCATGAGCTGCGAAGACCCCGACCACCCGGACAACTGGCCGCGCAATCTGTTTGTCTGGCGCTCGAACCTGCTGGGTTCGTCGGGCAAGGGTTCGGAATACTTTCTCAAGCACCTGCTGGGAGCTCAGAACGGTGTGCTCGATACCGAGCTGAGTGCTACCGACGGCCGCCCGCATGAAGTGCAGTGGCGCGACGATGCGCCCGAGGGCAAGCTCGATCTTCTGGTGACGCTCGATTTCCGCATGAGCACCACCTGCCTGTTCTCCGACATCACCCTGCCTGCGGCCACCTGGTATGAGAAGAACGACCTCAACACCACCGACATGCATCCCTTCATTCACCCGCTGTCGGCGGCGGTCGATCCCTCTTGGGAGGCGCGATCGGACTGGGAGATTTTCAAGGGCTTCGCGCAGAAATTCTCGGAGGTCTGCGTCGGCCATCTGGGCGTCGAGCAAGACGTCATCCTGACTCCCATGATGCATGACACGCCGGCGGAACTGGGCCAAGCCACCACTGTGCGTGATTGGAAAAAGGGCGAATGCGAGCTGATTCCTGGAAAGACCGCACCGCAAATCACCGTGGTGGAGCACGACTACCCGAACACCTTCAAGCGTTTCACCGCGCTCGGCCCTCTGATGGACAAAGTGGGCAATGGCGGAAAGGGTATTGCCTGGAATACCCAGGACGAAGTGCAAGGGCTGGCCGAACTCAACGGGACGGTGCTGGATGAGGG
>JBAUTC010000419.1:0-8212 GCA_049582025.1 Thiomonas sp. | reverse complement strand
CGGCACCGCAACCTGTCTGTGCGTGTGCTCAAACTCGGCTTCATCCCGGAGCATTACCAGCTCTATCTGCGCTACCAGGCTGCGCGCCACACCGGCGGCGGCATGGACCATGACAGCATCGACCAATACGCGCAATTCCTGCTTCAAAGCAGGGTAAACACGCGCCTGGTGGAGTTCCGCGAACCAGCGCAGCACGGCGAAGAACTCGGCCCGCTCAAGATGGTTTCGGTTGTCGATGTACTCTCCGACGGTCTCTCCGCCGTCTACACGTTTTTCGAACCAGCGGACCCCGGCAGCAGCTATGGCACGTATAACGTGCTCTGGCAAATCGAACAAGCGCGCTCCATGCAGTTGCCGCACGTCTATCTCGGCTACTGGATTGCGCATAGCCGCAAGATGGCCTACAAGTCCAACTTCACACCCTTCGAGATCTACCGTGGTGGGAACTGGTTCAACCCACTGGACATGGCGCCAGAGCGCGCGCCGTGAATTCAGCTCAGCCTGACTTGGCGGCCTTGGCGCGTTGACCGAACTGTTGCTTGAAGGTGGCTTGCGTCGGGGTGGCGAGATCGCGATACGCCGTCCACCCCTTGGCCCCTAAGAGGTGATGGATGCGATTGCGCTCTCCGCCCATCAAGCGCAACAGACGCGATGCCATTTTTGCCCCAGGCCGATAGAGCCACGGATGGCGCGCCGCATAGCTCCATAAACGCAGCGCCCAGCGTTCCATACCCGGGCGCATATCGCGCTCGACCTGCTGCTCCCGCATCTTGCGCAGCAAGTCGGGGAGCGGAATTTTCATCGGGCACACCACCTGGCATTGCCCGCACAGGGTGGCAGCCTGCGGCAGATCCTTTGTACTTTCAAGCCCCTGATAGCTCGGCGTCAACACCGAACCCATCGGCCCCGGATAGACCCAGCCATAGGTGTGACCGCCAATTTTTTGATAAACGGGACAATGGTTCATGCACGCGCCACAGCGAATGCAGCGCAGCATCTCGGCAAATGCACCGCCCACCAAACTGGTGCGCCCGCCGTCAAACAGCACCACATACATATGCTCGGGACCATCCAGATCGCCCGCGCGGCTCGGGCCGGTGAGCACGGAGAAGTAATTGCTGATGGTCTGCCCAGTGGCCGAACGCGGCAACAGACGCATGACCGCGGCCAGATCTTCGAGCGTGGGCAACACCTTCTCGACACCCGTCACCGCCACATGCACTCGCGGCAGAATGGTGCACATGCCTTCATTGCCTTCGTTTGTGACCAAGGCCACCGAGCCGGTTTCGGCCACAACGAAGTTGCCGCCTGTGATGCCCATGTCGGCCGACAGAAACTTGGCCCGCAGCACTTCGCGTGCCTCGCGGGTCATCTCCGGAATATCGGTCTTGCGCTCCGTGTGGTGCACGTTGGCGAACAGGTCGGCGATCTCCTCCTTGTCCTTGTGGACAACGGGCGCAATGATGTGTGAGGGCGGCTCGTTGCCATTGATCTGCAGGATGTATTCGCCCAGATCGGTTTCGGTAACCTGCACGGCTGCCGCTTCGAGCGCTGCATTCAGCCCAATTTCCTCCGACACCATGGACTTGGACTTGATCGCTTGCCTGCAATCGTGCTTGCGGGCAATCTGCACCACCAGGTCGGCAGCCTCCTCGGGAGTCTGTGCCCAGAGCACGGTGGTGCCGCGACGTTGCGCCTCGGCTTCAAAACGCTCCAGCCATACATCGAGCGTGTTCAGTGCGACATTGCGACGTCCCACTGCCGCATCCCGGATGTCCTCGAATCCGTCGAGCGCCGCAATGGCGGCAGCCCGCCCGGTGACAAACTTGGTCGACAGCTTTTTGAGATTTTGCTGCAGACGCTGATCGGCGAGCTTCTGCCCGGCGCGCGCCTTGAACTGCATGGTCTGAGATTGCATCGTCAGCTCTTTCCGGTCAGGACTTCGGCAATGTGCAGCACTTGCGTTTTGTTGTCCCCCTGCCGCCGCAGCCGTCCTTCAATCTGCATCATGCATCCCAGATCGCCCAGCACGACAGCGCGTGCCTTGGTGGCCTGAATGTTGACGCACTTGTCATCGGCAATGGCGGCAGAAATGTTGCCGTATTTCACGGCGAATGTGCCGCCGAAGCCGCAGCATTGCTCGCATTGTTCCATCTCGCACAGAGTCAGCCCAGGCACCAAGGACAACAGCAGTCGCGGCTGCTGCTTGATGCCGAGTTCGCGCAGGCCGGAGCAGGAATCGTGATACGTCACCTCCCCCGCAAACTCCCCGGGTACCTGCCCGATCTTTGCCACGTTGACCAGAAAGTCGGTCAGCTCATATAGGCGCACCTGCACTGCGGAAAAGCGGCGCAACAGATCAGGCTGGTCTTTTAGGACGTCCGGGTAATGCGTCTTGATGGTTCCCATGCACGAGCCGGATGGGGCGACCACGTAGTCAAAGTGCTCGAATTCATCGAGAAACTTTTCGGCAAGCGCCAGCGTCGTACGCCTGTCTCCCGAGTTGTAGGCCGGTTGCCCGCAGCAGGTCTGAGACATGGGCACATGCACTTCGAAGTGCGCCGCTTCCAGCAACGCCACTGCTGCCATCGGAATGCTCGGCCGCATGACATCGGCAAGACAAGTAACGAAGAGTCCAACGCGTTTTTTCATATCCGCATTATCAACTGCTTCTGGTGACTTGTTGACGGAACACACCGCCATGCAGTCGGCCGACCTCGTTTTTCCGATATACAAGAGACAGTTCCGGCATATAAAATTTCCGCGATGCAGCATTCTTCAGTTCCACAGAAATCCGACTTGATCGCCGCGCCCGCCGAGCCAACGATCCAGGTGCTCGGGCGGGCCTTTGCCCTCCTTGAGGTCCTCGCGAAAAACCCCGATCCCATGCAACTCAAGGATATCGGCGCAGCAACCGGGCTGCACCCGTCCACCGCCCATCGCATCCTCAACGATCTGGTGGTTGGGCGGATGGTCGAACGAGTTGATGCAGGCACCTATCGTCTGGGTATGCGACTGTTGGAATATGGCAATCTGGTCAAAGCACGCCTGAGCGTTCGTGACGCCGCACTCGGGCCCATGCGGGAACTCCACCGCCTCACCCACCAACCGGTGAATTTGAGTGTGCGGCAAGGCGACGAAATCGTTTATATCGAGCGAACATACAGCGAACATTCCGGCATGCAGGTCATCCGTTCTGTCGGTGGCCGCGCCCCCTTGCATCTGACATCCGTGGGCAAGCTTTTCCTCGCCGCCGACGACATGACCCGAGTCAAGGCCTATAGCCTGCGCACGGGCTTGGCGGGTCAGACGCGCAACAGCATCACCAATCCGCAACAACTCGAGCGTGAATTGAGCAAAGTGCGGCACGACGGGTTTGCGCGCGATAACGAAGAACTCGAACTCGGCGTGCGCTGCATGGCTGCGGGCATTTACGACGATACCGGGGAGTTAGTGGCAGGACTGTCCCTGTCTGCACCTGCGGACCGACTCATGGAAGATTGGCTGGAGAAAGTGCAACTCACCGCCCAGCGCATTTCTGCCGCTCTCGGCTACAAGGGATCAAGGCGATAACAACCCTGCGTGCTCGCGTCATCAGCAGGCGCAGACCGAAGACTGCGCTACGTCACTCCCCCTTCAGTCCAGACGCAGGACACCGAGCAGCGGGAACGGCAGAGGCAAACTCATTCCCCCAGACTTGCCGGAGCCTTCTCCACGAAAGCCGTCCGCACCAACCCAGGGCCCGGTGCATGACCCACGGCCATCTCACTCGCGGGGACCACCGCAGGATCATGCAGGGCATCAAACCCCTTGGCCTCCAGCCAACTACGGATACGCTGTGCGTCACCAAAATGCGAGTACTTGCCCCACGCATCAAGCAGCACCACGATGACCCTGCGCCCTTCAAACTTGGTCTGCAGCACAAGGCAGTGCCCCGCCTCGTTGATATACCCGGTTTTCTGCAGCAGGATGTCCCAACCACGGTTGAACACTAGATGGTCGGTGTTGCGGAACTGCAAGGTGCGCGGACCGACATCCACTGTGCTTTTCGGATGCGTAGAAAAATCTCGAATCAACGGGTAGTGATAGGCCGCCTTGACCAACAAGGCGAGGTCATGCGCGGTCGATTCGTTTTGCGGCGACAATCCGGTCGGCTCGACATATTGCGTTGCATTCATGCCCAGCGCACGCGCCTTGGCATTCATTGCCGAGATGAAGGCCGCCAGCCCCCCCGGATAATTTCTAGCCAACGCGTGTGCAGCCCGGTTCTCCGACGACATCAGCGCCAGCTTGAGTAGTTCTTCGCGCGTCAGCTTCGTTCCCGGGCGTAGTCGTGAGGAACTCCACTTCAAGGTGTCGATATCGGCATCCGTAATCTCAATGGCCTGGTCCATAGGCTGATGCGCGTCAAGAATCACCGCAGCGGTCATTAGCTTGGTGAGCGACGCAATCGGTCGCGCTGTATCGGCGTCTTTACTCAGGAGGACGCGGCCTGTGCTCTCGTCAACCACCAAAGCTGAACCGGACCGCAACCATATTGGATCATCATTTACCGCAGTCGACACAGCCGAAACCTGCAATTTGTCCGTAGCTTGGACAACCGAGGAAGCCGCGCCAGCGACAAGAGCCGTTTGCAGAATTTTCGGATCAGGGCGGCGTGACGCGGCAACCCCGGACATTCTGGTCTTCGCCGACAACGGAGCTGTCCTGCGCAACTTCACCACAACACGTTTCGAATCTGTGTGCTTTTCCGTCACGCGCTTTCGCACCGCAGCGCGAACCGATTTTCGCATTGCGCTCGACCTTGCTACTTCCCTTTTGCCCACTCGGGCCTTCGCAGCCGACTTCGTCGGCTTGCGCTGTGGCGCGCTTTCTGTCAGCCGCGCAGCCTGCTTTTTCAGAACTTGCGGTTTGCTGATTTCGTGTTTTTCCTCTTTGTGGACCGCGGCAAAAGCCGGCACGGAGGCCAAAGACACGACAAAAGTCGCCACAAGCAGCAAACCCGGCCAACGGAACGGTGAGGGAAAATGTGGCGGGCGCATGGCGACGGTGGCACAGAATGAAAAGAATGATACTAGCCTATCAAAGGCACGAATAAGTAGCAAGATCAAAAACTTGGGAAGGGTTTTTCAAGTCTTGAATCCATTCGCTACTTGACCACCTCGAAAACAAACGGCCCACAATGCATGCGGGCCGTTTGTGCAGCACAAACTGGGCTGTCAGAGAGCTTTGGTGTAATCCGCCAAACCCGGATTCCCCTTGACACCAATGAGCTTAGGCTCATTCACCTTCAAAGGTTTGATGACCTTCTGGTTCTTCAGATATTCCTCCACGATATCCCAAATTGGCGGATTTTCCGCAGTGGCGCTGGCCTTCTGCACTGGTGCCCAACCCGCCACTTTGTATGTCTTTTTCGGATCGATCGGCTTGCCTCCCAGACGCATGTCCTGGATGCGGTTGCCCATCTTCTCTCTCGGCGCGCACGAATATTCAAGCGCGCCAAGACGGACCATGTCACCACCTTGCTGATAGTAGGGGTCGGGATTGAACAGGTTGTCGCAAACGTCTTCCATCACGTTCTTGACCGTCTCGCCCGTCATCTCGCTCAGAGTGCAATAAGGATAGGTGATGGCGAGTTGCGTCATCATGTCTTCGCGGGTAATCGGCGCTCCAGGAAGCAGGCTGCCGCCCCAGCGGAAGCCAGGAGAAAACGCCAGGTCACCACCGCGGACCGCCAACATTGCATCCACGACTAACTGGTCCCAGGTGCCGTTGAAATTGCCCCGCCGATACAGAACGCCCTCAGTGTGAGCCAGCACCTCGGTCAGTTTGCTTTCATAAGGCGCACGCAACCTAGTGATGAGCGCCTCCATCTCTGGATCAGCAGGAAGCAACTCGGAGAAGACGGGCAACAGCTTGTACTTGTAACCCACCATCTTGCCACCGCGCACATCGAAATCCATGACGCCCATGAACTTCCCGTGAGAGCCGGCATTGGTCACCAGGGTCATCCCTCCCGAGGGACGACGGACTTCAACAGCAACAGCTTCGCCGTCATGGGTGTGGCCGCCGAAGATGCAGTCAATGCCTTCAACCAGACTCGCCATCTTGCGATCCACATCCATTCCATTGTGCGAGATCACAACAACCAACTGCGCGCCCTTCTGTTTCACTTCCTTGACCACCGTCTGCATGTGCTCAGTGTCAATACCGAAGGTCCAGTCCGGCATCAAATAGCCGGGGTTCGCGATCGGGGTGTAGGGGAAGGCTTGGCCGATGATCGCAACCTGCACGCCATTCATCTGCTTCATTACATAGTTGGGAAACACCGGGTCGCCAAAGTCCGCAGTCTTGATGTTCTGAGCGACGAAGTCGATCTTGCCCTTGAAATCCTTTTCAACGATTTCCTTGACCCGATCCTGACCATAGGTGAACTCCCAGTGAGCCGTCATCACGTCAACGCCAAGTTTGAGTTGTGCATCGACCATGTCCTGGCCCTTGGTCCAGAGCGCTAGCGCGGTACCTTGCCACGTGTCGCCGCCATCCAGAAGCAAGGCTCCAGGTCGTGATGCCTTCAGTTGCTTGACCAGCGTAGCGATGTGTGCATAGCCGCCCATCTTGCCGTACTGTTTTGCAGCGCGAACAAAATCCAGATAGGTAAAACCATAGGATTCACGTGTATCAGGCTTGAACCCCATGCGTTTCAAGTAGTTCGTACCTACCAAATGTGGCAGGTGCCCCTCCATGTCCGCAATACCAATATTGACATTCGGTTCTCTAAAATATACAGGGCGCAAATGTGCGTGACTATCCGTCATGTGCAGGAAGTGCACATTCCCTGTTTTGGGCGGGTTGTACAGGCTATTGACTTCAGCAGCAGTTGCTTCACGGGTCATGGGAAAACCAGTTGCCGCGGCAGCCGCCAATACACCCATAAATTCACGACGGGTCAGGCTCATTTAACTATCCTCATCAAAAAATAAAAAGCCCGCCAAATCAATAGCGATCAGGCGGGCGCCATTCAAATATATTTTTTATTATCGTCAGTTCGCGTTGACAGGCGATTTCGGATCCATCAGCAGGGCCATCACATCCTTCATCTGTTGCTCAGTCAGGATATGGTGGGCACCAAACGAAGGCATCCAGCTGCAGGCATTGAAGGCATCGGAATCATAAATGCGGGCCCATGTGTATTTCAGGATCGCTTCACTGTTTCCACGTAGCTTTCCATAATCCACCAATGAGGGACCGATATTTCCCTGTGATGGATCATTTTTGACCATCTCATGGCAAGCGAGGCAATTCCCGCCATTAGGCGTATCCGCCTTGTCGCTCCATTGCATACCCTTGCCGTCCTGGGCAACTTTCAGGCCTGCTTTCCAATCACCTAAAAACTGGCCGTCCTTCGGATAAACGACGCCTGCGGTCGCCTCAGATTCGATCTGTTTGCTCAGTTCCGCTGGCATCGGCTTCCCAAGATATTCATACTTGGAGCATTCATACTGCTGTTTCGTCTGATTTAGCCGATCCAGTTTCGCCTGTCCCTTTGCTTCAAAATCATTTTTCAGAATATGCTGAAATGACGCAGTTGCAAATGGGTTATCTCCGCTGGAAGCGGACTGCCCCATACCCGCGCAGCCGCCAAGAACGCCAGCAGCTGCCGTCATGAGCACGAACAAAGTGGTTCTTTTCATGTTGTCTCCTCAATCTCAGCGCTTGAATGTCGGCGTATGTAGAGTTTCGCCATTCGAATTTACGCCCATGTAGGTAATCAAATCGATCACCGCACTTGATGTATATTTTGGCGCAGGGAAACGCTGCTGACGGAAACAAGCCAGCATGCGCCATTCAAGTGTGCGCGCAACACCTTGTGAATTTGGATAGGCCGGCCAAGTCGCATAAGACTTAGCCGCGCCGTTTGGACCCGTCATCGTCAAATTCGGCAGTGCAGAAATTTTGATCCGCTTGTCGCTTTCAGAATGGCAGGTGGCACATGAAAAATTGAAAGGCCCGCCGCGATAAAAGAAAAGCTTCTTTCCGTTCTCATAGGAGAGCTTTTCTTGGGAAGCGCTTTGTGGAATGTCAATTTTCATTCCATCGGACTGCTTGGCGACAAACAACGCCAAATTGGCGATGGCAGTAGCGTTCCCGCCCTTTTTATTAAACGGGTCATGCATTGCCTCCTTGGCAGTAAAGCCTTGGAGATCCACCA
>JBAUTC010000418.1:0-4775 GCA_049582025.1 Thiomonas sp. | reverse complement strand
TGTTGCTGCCGAGTGCATAGTGAGCCGCCCTGCCGACTTCGCGTTGAACCGCCTTTGATGCCAATTTTGCAAGGTCCGGTTCGGACACCCGGCCGATTCCGATGGCGCATGCTCCGGTCGGCACATTGCCCTGAACTGGCTCAATCTTGATTCGGCGCCAACAGAAAGTCGGCTATCTAGCCCTAAGCAGACCTATTGGTGCAATGGTCGAAAGGCGGTTTTGGCCGATCAGCACCCGTTGGCCGTCCGGCAGGTTTGAGTGGCCACTCGAAAGACAGCTTCAGAGAACAGGTGGCGGACGGCTCTTGGCCGAAAGCGGGCTGCTCGTCGACGAACGCGGATGGCCGCTCAGGCCGAACTCTTGCACTCGAGGTTCTGGCGCAAAGTTGGCGCGCGACCGTCGTTGGTCGCGTCGCTGGCATGTTGCCGGCGACGTTCTCTCAGGAGATCGCCATGAACACCCCCGAATCGGATCGGCAGAACACAACCGCCCCATGGAACAAGGGCAAGGTCGTAGGACAGAAGGCACCGCTCAAGCTGAAGGTCATCTGGGCCATCCGGGTCCATCTGCAAATGGAGCACCGCACGCGCGAGCTGGCCTTGTTCAACCTAGGCTTGGACAGCAAGCTCCGCGGCTGTGATCTCGTCGCCCTACGCGTCCGCGATGTATGCCATGGCGACGCAGTCGCCAGCCGGGCGATCGTGGTCCAGCACAAGACTGGAAACCCTGTGCAGTTCGAGATCACCGCTGCTACGCGCGAAGCCGTCGGAGCCTGGATCGAAATGGCTGGGCTGCGAGGCGACGACTATCTCTTCACGAGTCGAATGCGCGCATCCCCGCACCTCGGAACTCGGCAATACGCCCGCATCGTTCGCGGTTGGGTCGAGGAAATTGGCCTTTATGGTCATGCCTATGGCACGCACTCGATGCGGCGGACCAAGCCGACGCTGATCTATCGCAAGACCAAGAATCTTCGAGCTGTTCAATTGCTGCTGGGGCACACCAAGCTGGAGAGCACGGTCCGCTACCTGGACATCGAGGTAGAAGACGCGCTCGAAATCGCCGAGCAGATGGAGATTTGACGGCAGCGCCACCCGGCTCCGGTTAAGGTCGGAGTCGGCCAAACTAGCCAATCAGAATGCATCGTCCAAAGGCATATCTGAGTGTCCGGTGGTCCGCGGACTTCTGACCTCACATTGCGACGGCGCACGAAGGCAGGTCACTGCAAGGTTTGAATCTCCTCCGCAAGGCAGAAAATTGCAGTACTAATCCGCGACGGCGCGCGAGTCCTCAACATGGTGCTGGGCCCACATTCCCATGATCTGCATCAACCACGGTCCGTGAGAAGAAACTACCCTATGCAGTATCGGTAAACAAGTAGTCACATTTGTTTCGATAGTGGCAATGGCAGCAATTTTCGCGGCCAAACTAGGGGACTCATCATGTTTCAACTTTCGCGAATCAGCGCAGCAGTACTTTCAGTCGGCGTCTTGGCGTTGCTGGGCGGGTGCGGTGGTGGAGGCTCATCAACTGCCCTCACCCCACTTAATCCCTATAGTCCTGACAACCCGGACGCCAATGCGGTGGCCTGCGTGCCAAGTACGGACGTGATTGGCGCCTGGAAGACGGTGGCCAACAACAACACCGTGATGCCAGATTCACCCAATCTGAACTTCTTCAGCTACAACCAGCCGTCCATTAACGACTACGGTCTGGTCGTGTTCCGGGGTCGTGCCAAGAGTGCAACGACGGGTTCAGGCGGACAGCCGCAGCGCGGCGTCTACACGGTGGATGTCTGTCCCGCCAAACCCGCTGTCTATACGGTGGCGGATACGGCCAACACGCTGGTCCCGCAGCCGAACAACATCGGCGCAATGTTTAATGAATTCCCGTCGATTCCCCGAATCGATATGAGTTCAGGCGTCTTGGCCACACGTGGACAGACCGAGCCGCAGTGGACATACACAGACCCGACGACCTTGCTGGACACGAAGGTTGGCACCACTGGACTGTATGTCACCCTACCGACCGGGCTGGCCACGGGAATGAATATTCTTGGCACCGTGGCTGAGTTCTCCGCCATCATGCGCGTTCCCAATACGGTCAGCACGACGCCCGTCAAATTTGATCAGTTCCCCGGGTCGCCAAGCGTCACCGGCGGCAAGTATCTGGTCACAAAGGGCAACTACACCGATACGGAAATTGGGACCATTCCGGCCACTGGCGCATCGGGCCCTGTGAGCGTGGGCAAGACAGGCGTGTATTTCCGGGATCTCAGTTCGGGCACGTCTCCCATCCAGGTCATTGCCGATAGCAACACGGTGATTCCGGGAACATCGTCGACCAAGTTTGGCTCCACGGCCCCACCGAGTGCGGCCAACGGCCACGTGGTCTTCACTGGGCTGGATATCGAGGACGCACCAACTGCCGGGGGGATCTATGTCGCTCCCATCGCCAACGCGCCGACGCTGACCCCGGTGGTGGAAATCGGGAAGACTCTCGTGCCAGATGCGGCTGGAGCGCCTTTGCCGGTGCCATCGGGCACAACAGCACCGACCTTTACCTTGGTCGGCGAAGGGCTTGCGTTTGACGGCCGTTATGTCACCTTCTGGGGGGCTTGGGGAACAGGGCCTCTGGATCCGACGACGGGCAACGGTCCGGGCATGCGCCCCGTGACGCTCACTTGCCCCACCGACGGCAACAAAGACCTCCAAGCCGCGTGCCAGACTCAGTCGACTAACGGCCAAATGACCAAATATGAGCCGAATAACCAAGGCATCTTTATCGCCGACACCCAAACCCGGAAGGTCTGGATGGTGGCGGATGCAGAGCAGGGCTCATCCACACCGTCACAATTCCAAGACTTCCTGTACTGGGTGTTCTCCGGGGCACCAGCCACCACGGGCAGTTCCAGTTCGAATTCAGGCAGCACTGGGCCGACGGATGCTGAACCCCCGCGGTGGCGCTCTTCGGCCTTCGCGGCCGTCGATGGCAAACTTGGAGTGATTTTCAAGGGATCGCTGAACCCCGCCTATGTCGCGCCGGCGGCCGGTGCTTCCACCCCGGCTTCAGGAATCTACGGCGTGAATTTCGCCCCTGGTACAGGGGTGGGGCCCGTGTTCAAGGTCATTGCCCTAGGTGACGATATGTCCATTTTGGATCCGGCAGCGCCAGCTGGCTCGTATGTCAGTTCAGTTGGCATCGAGCGTGAGGGGCTACGCGGCGGTTGGCTGACCTTGACGGCATCGTCGCTCAATGCACAGAGCGAAGGTTGGGCTGGAATTTACGCTACGGACTTCCCGGGCACTGCTTTCAGGACGGACTCGGCAACGCCAATCCCGAATCTGATCCTGGGCAATTAAGAGCGGACTGCTGCGGTCACCGCAATGCACCCCCGCGCAGATAGGATCTGCGCGGGGGTGCACCTTTCAGGACTAGAGGCATGAGGTTGCATTTGCAGCGTCATGCCTCTTTTCTTTCTGGTCGTTCCTCGTAAACCGCCCCGGTGCGCCGTACCTGCGTGAAGCGTCACGATCTGGGTCAAAGGTGCATGCCAGTGTCCGCTTGCCGCGACACTTCCCACCTGACGTTGATAGGGTGCGAGGGAACAGGTCAGGGTCACCTTCTTCGCAAACGACCAAATTTTCAGACACTGACGGGTCGATCCGTGGCATTTCGACCTATCTAGCGCCTGCTTGACCCATGTCAAGACGACGCAGTGCAGACCGCAGATAGTTTGGTTCGTGGGACGGCGCTATAGAGGTAGGGAAATGCCTTGATGACAAAGCTGACCGGACAAAGCGGGAGTCCATCAGATCGTCGGTGCTGAACCGAAATATCCCGCCAAAAAGGAAAGATCATGGCTATCGTTCAGTGGAACCCTTTAAGTGATATCGATGACGTATTCAACCGGTACACGCGTGCACTTGGTTGGCCTCGCAATGCGGGAAAGTCGGCAGCAGACGTTGAGTTCACAGTCTGGTCACCTCGTGTTGACATTTCCGAGGCGCCTCAGGCATTCACCATCAAGGCGGAAATTCCCGGTGTAAACAAGGATGAGGTCAAGGTCAACGTCGACAACGGCGTGCTGACCATCTCCGGCGAACGCAAGCAGGAAAAAGAGGAAAAGGATAAGACCTTTCATCGCATCGAACGCCACTACGGCTCGTTCAGTCGAAGTTTTTCTTTGCCCGATAACGCCGACGGTGCCGCGACGAAGGCGACATTCAAGGACGGCATGCTGAACCTCGAGATCCCCAAGAAGGACGGGGCAGCGCCGAAGGTCATCGAGATCGCGGTGCAGTGAAGTTCCCGCAGCTTTAAAGTGCGGTTGCATGCTTCATGCATGGTTCAGCCTGCCTTGCCCGCTTGCCCGCACCAATGGGAGCTGCTCTCTGCACACGAAGGGGGAGCGCTCCGCTCGACCGCCGAAGTTGAGGAGAGCCGTTTCTTCTTACCTTAGGCCATGACTTCTGCATAAATTGCCTCGCACCCTCGGAGGTCCGGCGGTGGGTTGCAGCAAAGTGCATGCGGAGTCTCCCTACAAGGGTCATCGGTTTCGCCGCACCTAGCTCTCTCTCTTTAAAAGGAGGTATGGCGGATGCACTGAGCAACGTCGGTGTGCGAACGCCTGATTGCTATGAATTTCGGGCGGGGTGTTGGTGTTAGTGCCGATCCCGGTGTGGGCCACCTTGCCGACCTTGTGCTGAACCGTTTGCAACCCCAACCCCGTAAGAGATGGCACGGACTCTTACCGATTCTGACGGTTCGTGGC
>JBAUTC010000417.1:0-2279 GCA_049582025.1 Thiomonas sp. | reverse complement strand
ACTTCGTCGCCGCACAGACAAGGCACTCACCCGGCACCTCGAAGCCATCAGGCGATTCGAAAATGCGCATCGAGCCTTCCACTTCGTTCCACACGGACTCGCGTTCTTGGGGGTGCAGGTGAGCCATCATGGCGTTGAATGCACCGAAGGCTTCTCGGGCGACACGCACGTAGTCGGCAGAACTGGTAGCGCTGTGGGGCACCGGCACGGCGCGAATCTCGGGGGCGGCAAAGCCGGCTTGACGGAAGGTGCCTTCGAGTTCCCCAGCAACGCCAAGGCTGAACGGGCCAGGTTGCCCCGGAACAGGAGGCGGGAGTTGCGCGCGCCGGCGGATGATGGACGCGGGCACGGCACCCCAAGCGTTTCGATCGGGCGTGGAAAAGACAGCGACAGCGACCCGACCGCCCGGCCTCAGCGCACGGCGCCACTCGCGTAGCGCAGTCACTGGGTGTGGCATGTACATCAGACCCAGCCGACACAGCACCGCATCAAAAGAAGCGTCAGGGAGATCTAGTTTCTCTCCGTCCATGGCGCGGGTCTCAACCTGTCTGAGTCCACGTTCAAGGGCGACCTGGCGCGCAAGCGCAACGATCCCTTCTGCGATGTCGGTCGCCAGCACGAAGCCGCCTGGGCCAACTCGCTCGGCAGCACTTACAGCCGGTTCACCAGCACCTGCGGCAACATCCAGGATGCACTGACCGGGCTGAATCCGGACCAGGTCCAGCATCTGCCGGGTCACTTCGCCATACCAACGGTCCAGAGTGGGGCTCCAGCGCTGCCATGCTGCGCCGTCCTTGTTCCATTGCTCTCGCTGCGCGTTCTTGTACTTCGCTGCGTCGAATGAGGATTGCTGTTTGACCACAGGAAGTCCTCTACTCGGTTAGACGCTGATGTTGCTTCGCGGTGCGGGGTTCGGACCGCCAACAAGAAGCAGGCGACCGAAACGTTGCAATGTTCTGCGCCAGAACGCCCAGCGTACCGAGAATGAAACCACTTTCGTTAGGCAGCATTACGCGCCATCGCGCTATTGGGAGCGCCAACCTCGGAACTGGCCCACCCCAGGGCGAGCATTCATCGGCCACGCCTTCGCCTACTTGGGCGGCTGATAGCCAATCTCAGCGGCCTGCTTCATTGCTCGAACTGACTCATCCGGGCTAAGTAGCGTGGTGGTCTTGTACGAATTCATCGCCCCGCTGGCACCAACTGCCATCGAGAACGCTGCCGCGCCAACGTTGTCAGGAATCTCCGCAATCGCGACAAAATCGTACTCGCCCAGGGCGAGCCAAAAGCTGTGCAACTTGCCCCCAGCCTTTTCGATCATTCCACGCACAGCGGTCGCGCGATCCTGCGGATGCTTGACCATCGATGAAGTTGCTGAGGGGGAGTATGCGCCTTGAATCAGATAGGTGCTCATCAGTGTTCTCCTCTGGATTTCCCGGGTAACCCGTCCGTTTAACATACGCGCATTGCGGAATTGCACAAGGCAAATCGCGCCTATCTCCGTTGAACCGACCTGCGACCCTTGCAGCGAAGCGCAAGACCACATATCAATTGTGGGCAGCAGAATGCGGGCTAAGCCCTCGCTCAAGCGGAGCGCGACCGGCATGCCACCCGCTTAGCTCGAACGTTGATGCCGTTCTCACTCTCGAAGCGGCCAGGTGTCACATCAATTCGACGGTCCGGTTGTGGCCGGAACCGGACGATTGATCAAACCGTGCTGAATGACCGCCCCGAACAGCTGCCACTGGCCGCGACTAGGTGCGGAGCCGACCTTGATGTCCAGAAGAATTCGAAAGTGGCTGTCAAAACACATCGCGTGCTGGCGCATCTGACGCGTCTATCCGACAGGTCTCACGCACAAAAGCGCGTAGCCAGCGATGCACGGGGTCAGCGTCCAGCCGCGGATGCCACAATTGCGAGATCGATATGCCGGGAGTGTCAACCGGCAGCTCGAAAAATTGGATGCCGGCGCGCGTAGTCGTGGGGCCATACGCGAAAGACAGGGGAATCAGCGCGAGCAGATCCGACGCCCGCGCGATGCTCAGCGCGGCTGGAAAGCCTGGTACCACCACCTTGACCTCGCGCTTGAGGCCCAATTCGCCCAGCGCAACGTCGACAGGTCCCATGGCACTTCCACGCCGCGATGTCACGACATGGCCAAAGGCCACATAGCGCTGCGGCGTGATGGGGCCATCAAAAAGTGGATGCCCATCGCGGGCCACGCCGATGAAACGATCGTGATACAGCGCCTGCACGCGCATTTCCGGGCCGGTGTCGCC
>JBAUTC010000416.1:0-2323 GCA_049582025.1 Thiomonas sp. | reverse complement strand
TGCGGCGCGTGCGCATCCAGCAAGAATGCGGCCGTGTTGTACCAATGGCGCGGCCTGCAGGCTGCGGCAGCGCAATCAGAGGCCAAATATCGGGTGCTGATGCTGCGCTCTGCCTGAACGCAGGCGGTTTTGCAAGCGCAGGGTTTTCCTGTCGGCCCTAAGCTGAGGGGTTTTCAAACACAAGGAGAACTCCATGCACAAGCCCATGCCTTATCGTCGCCTCGGGCGCAGTGGACTGCAGGTCAGCCTGCTTTCGCTCGGCTCCTGGGTGACCTTTCACAACCAGGTTGACACTCCCGGCGTGCGCGAGATGATGGCTGCAGCGCGGGACGCAGGTGTCAACTTTTTCGACAACGCCGAGATCTACGCCAATGGCGAGAGCGAACGGCTGATGGGCGAAGCGCTGGCTCAGCTGAAATGGAGCAGGCTCGACTACGTGGTGTCGAGCAAGTTCTTCTGGGGGCTGGACGCAGGCACCGCAGAGAAGCCGCGCATCAATGGCCGCAACACCCTCAACCGCAAGTATCTGCTGCAAGCTGTCGATGGCAGCCTGCAACGCATGAAGCTGGACTTCATCGATCTGATCTTCTGCCACCGTGCCGATCCGCACACTCCCATCGAAGAAACTGTCTGGGCGATGCACAACCTCATCGAGCAGGGCAAGGCCTTGTATTGGGGCACCAGCGAATGGAGCGCCGACGAAATCCGCACCGCCTGGAACATCGCCGAGCGCCACCATCTGCACAAGCCGGTGATGGAACAGCCGCAATATCACCTGTTCCACCGCAATCGGGTGGAGCAGGAATATGCCCGGCTCTACGAAGACATCGGCCTGGGGCTGACCACCTGGAGCCCACTGGCTTCAGGCCTGCTGACCGGAAAGTATCGTCAAGGCGTGCCCGCTGGCAGTCGCGGGGCGATGCAGAGCGTGAGCTTCCTGCGCGACGGCTTGCTCGATCCGCAAAAGAACGCCGCGGTCGGCGAGTTCGAGGCCATCGCCAAACAACTCGGCTGCAGCATGGCGCAGCTGGCGCTCGCCTGGGTGGCGCACAACCCGCGGGTCAGTACGGTGATTCTGGGCGCGTCCAGACTATCGCAGCTGCAGGAAAACCTTGGGGCACTGGACGTGTTGCCCAAACTCACGCCGGACGTGCTGGCGCAGATGGACGCGATCTCCATGCCGCTGGCGGCGTGATGCCGCCAGCGACGCCGGGTCAGACCAAGGGTGCCGTCTGACTTTCCAGCCAGCCCAGCCAGTGCAAAGCATGCTCCCGGCTGTCGCCGCACATCTCCGCACTGGGCTGCAGTCCGGCGCAGCAGGCGGGGCGCTCGGGGCGGCCGAAGATCGCGCAGCGCAGATCCGTGGTGAGTTGCACGCAGGGCACGCCCGCAGGCTTGCCCTGCGGCATTCCGGGAATCGGGCTGCTGATGGAAGGGGCGATGCAGCACGCCGCGCAGCCGGGCCGGCAGGCCAGATCGGGCGGCGTGGACTGCGTCACTCCGGTCAGCCAAACATCTTTTTGGTGATCTCTGCCACGTGCTTGCCCTGATAGCGGGCGATATCCAGCTCGTTGGCGCTGGGCTGGCGGCTGCCGTCGCCCTTGCTCAGGGTGGTGGCGCCGTAGGGCGTGCCGCCGGTGACTTCGTCCATATTCGTCAACCCGGCGCAGGCATAGGGCACACCGACGACGACCATGCCGTGGTGAAACAGGGTGCTGTGGAAGGATGTGATGGTGGTCTCCTGTCCCCCGTGCTGCGTGGCCGTGCTGGCAAACACGCTACCGACCTTGCCTACCAATTTTCCTTGCTGCCACAGCGCGCCGGTCTGGTCGAGGAAGTTGCGCATCTGGCCGCACATATTGCCGAAGCGGGTGGGCGTGCCGAACAGGATGGCGTCGTAGTCCGCCAGATCGGTGGGCTGTGCAAGGGGCGCGGACTGCTCCGTCTTGGCGTGAATAGCGGCAATGGTCTCCGCAGGCATGGTTTCCGGCACGCGTTTGATGTCCACGCTGCAACCGCCGACGCTGCGCGCACCTTCGGCGACGGCGTGGGCCATGGTTTCAACGTGGCCCCAGGTGCTGTAATACAAAACAAGAATCTTGGCCATCTGTGGTCTCCAATCGAGGGGGTGGGCAAATGGTGCGGCAGCGAACGTGCCGGGCCAGACGCCAATTGTGATCCGATTCCAGCCTCCGGGCCAGCCAGCGGCGCAGTGACCAAATGTGAGCATCAGGATATTCTGGAGTCACCATTCCGAATCGGCACACCATGAGCGAGAGTCCGTTCCGGCCGATACGGTGCCACGGTGGCGCTGTTGCGGCAG
>JBAUTC010000415.1:0-13636 GCA_049582025.1 Thiomonas sp. | reverse complement strand
TCATGATGGTCGCTGACAAACTGGTCTCCATCGGCGCCGCGACGCGCAAGCTGCTGGCCGATCTGGGTTTTGCCGCACGGTTGTTCGCACGGCTGCTGTTGCTGGTCGGACGGGTGATCATGCGCCCCAGCCTGCTGATTCAGCAGATGTATTTTCTCGGCAATCTGTCGCTGGTCATCATCGCCGTGTCCGGTCTGTTCGTCGGTTTCGTGTTGGGATTGCAGGGCTATTACACCCTGTCGCGGTATGGGTCGTCGAGTGCGCTGGGCGTTCTGGTGGCGCTGTCCCTGGTGCGTGAACTCGGGCCTGTGGTCACTGCGCTGCTCTTCGCGGGTCGTGCGGGGACGTCGCTGACCGCCGAAATCGGTTTGATGAAGGCGGGCGAGCAGATTGCCGCGATGGAAATGATGGCGGTCGATCCGGTCGTGCGCGTGCTCGCGCCGCGATTCTGGGCCGGGGTGATCGTGATGCCCCTGCTGGCCGCGGTGTTCAGCGCCGTGGGCATCATGGGCGGATACGTCGTTGGCGTGCTGATGATCGGTGTGGACTCCGGGCAGTTCTGGTCGCAGATGCAAAGCGGCGTGGATGTGTTTAAGGATGTGGGTAATGGGGTGATCAAGAGTCTGGTGTTCGGCCTGGCTGTCACTTTCATTGCGCTGCTGCAAGGGTGGCGCAGCCAGCCCACGCCAGAAGGCGTATCGCGCGCCACGACGCGCACCGTGGTCATCGCTTCCCTATCGGTGCTGGCACTGGATTTCGTGCTGACCGCCATGATGTTCAGCACCTGAGGGCATGAGGCCCTGGAGTTGTCGAAAATGAATCAACGAAAAACAGATTTTTGGGTGGGCATTCTGGTCGTGCTGGGCGCGGCGGCCTTGCTGTTCCTGGCGCTCAAGGCTGGCAACCTGCTGCAACTCAATTGGGGCCCAACCTATACGGTGACAGCGCGTTTCGACAATATCGGCGGGCTGAAATCCGACGCGCCTGTCAAAAGCGCGGGCGTGGTTGTCGGGCGTGTGACGTCCATCACATTTGACAACCAGACCTTCCAGGCGGATGTGCACATGGCAATTGACCAGCACTTTCAGTTTCCTGTCGATACCTCGGCCAAGATTCTCACGGCCGGTTTGCTGGGCGACCAGTACATCGATTTCAGCCCTGGCGGCAGTGAAAAGAACCTCGCCAATGGTTCGGTCATCCGCAATACCCAGTCGGCAGTCGTGCTGGAAAACCTGATCGGCCAGTTCCTCTACAACAAGGCCGCGTCGAGCGGTGCCGGAGACGGGAAATGAGAAGCGCATTGCGGTTTTTTCTCACGTTCCTGACCTTTGCCGGGCTGACTGGCTGCGCCACGCACAACCCGCAAGACCCGCTCGAGCCGTATAACCGGGCGATGTTCACCATCAACGACAAGGTGGACAGGGCGGTGCTAAAGCCGGTGGCCACGGGCTACAAGGCCATCACACCCACACCGATACGCCATGGCGTCACCAATTTCTTCGGCAATTTGGGCGATATCTGGTCGATGACCAACGATTTCCTACAGGGCGATGTGAATGACGGTCTGAGCACCTTTATGCGTGTGGGCGTCAACTCGGTATTCGGCGTGTTCGGCACACTGGACATTGCCACAGAGATGGGGATCTACAGGCATCCAAATGACTTCGGTCTCACCCTGGCGCGCTGGGGCGTGGGGGCCGGACCCTACGTGGTATTGCCGTTCTACGGGCCGAGCACCGTGCGTGATACCGTGGGCACAGGCGTCTTCCTGGCGTATGGTCCGACCGCCAGCATCAATCCGCGCAGCGCCGACTACGGCGCCTTGGCGCTGAATCTGGTCAACACGCGGGCCAATCTGCTCGATGCTTCCAATCTGTTCGACCAGATTGCGCTCGACCCATACGTCTTCACCCGCAGTGCTTACGAACAACGACGCAAGTCGCAGGTGAAAGATGCGCGTGATCGCCCCATCATCGACCTGGGTGAACCCAGTCCGCTGGCAAAGTACAGCTATGGCCCCGCAGATGATGGCATCCCGGAAGTGGCGCCTGGTGCCCCGGCCAGCGCGGCAAAGTCGAGCGGTGCTGCGCCCTGACGGGGCGCCCTCTGTCATCTTGCGGGGTGACGGCGCGTTAAACGACGACACAATCAGAACTGGAGAACCTCCCATGCTTCGACGAGCTTTTATTGCTTTTTCCTTCGCTTCCGCCGCCATGTTGGCTGGCCTGCCAGCTATCGCCCGTGCCGCGGACGCACAGACTCCGCCGCAGCTCATCGAGTCCATGTCCAACGCGATCATCAGGGACGTGCAACAGGACCCCAAGCTGCGTTCCGGCAATCCAGAGTTGGTCATGCAGTTCGTTGAGCAAAAGATCCTGCCAAATGTCGACTTCCAGAAAATCACACAGAGCGCTGTCGGCCGCTATTGGCGTGAAGCCACGCCAGCACAGCGCACTGCGCTGGAGCAGCAGTTCAAGCAACTGCTGGTCTATACCTATGCGGGTGCCGTCAGACAGATCAAGGATCAGAAGGTCAAGTTGTTGCCGTACCGCGAGCCTGCCAACGCCCAGAACGTGACCGTGCGCACCCGTGTGATCAACAACGGCGAGCCGCTGCAACTCGACTATCGCCTCGAAAACACGCCTGCTGGCTGGAAGATTACTGATGTCAATGTCATGGGCATCTGGCTGGTCGACAACTATCGCAGCGTGTTTGCCCAGGAAATCGGGCAGAAGGGCATTGATGGCCTGATTGCCACTCTCAAGGAAAAGAACCAGAACCTGGCGCAGGCCAAGGCCGCTGGTTGAACCTGGGCGCCACGACATGCCAGTTTTCGCCCTGCCTGCTGATCTGACTCTCGACACCGCCTCTGCGGTGCGACGCCAGGCCCTGGCCACCCTGGGCGCCGACGCAAAACCCTGGGTGGTGGATGCCAGTGCGCTGCAGACCTTTGATTCGGCCGGGCTTGCCCTGCTGCTGGAACTGCGCCGTGGCGCTCCGCAACAGGTGCTCGAAGTGCGCGCGGTCCCCAAGCGTCTGGGTGATCTGGCAACGGCCTACGGGCTGGACTTCTTATTCGACGCGGCTGCCGCGCATTCCTGACCTTCCGCGTCCGCGCGGGGCGACGCGTCGCGTCGGCCTGCCGGGCGTTTTTCATTCCCCCATGACGTTGACAACTGCCGCAGTTTCCTTTGATCGCGTCGCAAAGCACTACGGCCAGCACACGGCGGTGGATGGCGTTGCGCTCGATATTGCCGAGGGCGAGTTCTTTGGTCTGCTCGGCCCCAATGGTGCTGGAAAGACCACCCTGATCAGCATGCTTGCCGGGCTCACACGGCCCACATCCGGGCGGGTGCTGGTGCAGGGGCACGACGTGCAGAGCGATGCCGCTGCGGCACGCCGCGTGCTCGGTGTCGTGCCGCAGGAACTGGTTTTCGATCCGTTTTTCACCGTGCGGCAGGTTCTGCGCATTCAATCGGGCTATTTCGGCTTCCGACAGAATGATCTCTGGATCGACGAGTTGCTGCACAACCTCGGACTGACCGCGCAGGCCGACAAGAACATGCGGGCGCTGTCGGGCGGCATGAAGCGCCGCGTCATGGTGGCGCAGGCGCTGGTGCATCGGCCGCAGGTCATCGTGCTCGACGAGCCGACCGCCGGTGTGGATGTGGAACTGCGCCAGTCCCTTTGGGAATTCATTGCCCGGCTCAATGCCCAGGGCCACACCGTGCTGCTGACCACGCATTACCTCGAAGAGGCCGAAGCCCTGTGCAAGCGCATCGCGGTGATCAAGAGCGGCAAGGTGGTGGCGCTGGATCGCACGGACGCGCTGCTGCACCGCTTTGCGTCGTCGGTGCTGTATTTCCGGTTGGTCAAAGGCTGGTTGCCTGCGGACCTGGGCACGGAGCAGGGCGGGCGCGTGGCGCTGCCGGTACGCGGAGCGGAGGACGTGGAGTGCAAGCTGGCCGCGCTGCGCCAGGCGGGCTGCGAGATTGACGAACTGGAACTGCGCCGCGCCGACCTCGAAGACGTGTTTCTCGAACTGATCGGAGCCGCGCGATGACCGGCCTGTACACCCTGCTGCAAAAGGAATTGCAGCGCTTTCTCAAGGTCGGCTTTCAGACCGTGGCTGCGCCTGTGGTCACGGCACTGCTCTACCTGCTGATTTTCTCGCACGCTTTCACCGCGCACCTTCAAGTGTTCGGCCACGTGCCCTACACCGCGTTTCTCATCCCGGGCTTGATGATGATGAGCGTGCTGCAAAACGCGTTTGCCAACACTTCGTCCTCGCTCATCCAGTCCAAGATCACCGGCAATCTGGTGTTCGTGCTGTTGTCGCCGCTGCATCCCTGGGAACTGTTCGTCGCCTATGTGGGGGCTTCGGTGCTGCGCGGGCTGATCGTCGGCGCGGGGGTCTTGCTGGTCACGGTTTGGTTCGTGCCGCTCACATTTGTCTTTCCGTTGTGGATCCTGGTGTTTGCCATCCTCGGTGCCAGCATGCTGGGCGCACTTGGCCTGATCGCGGGCATCTGGGCGGAGAAATTCGACCAGATGGCGGCGTTTCAGAATTTCCTCATCACGCCGGCGACGTTCTTGTCCGGCGTGTTCTACTCGGTGCATAGTTTGCCGGGATTCTGGAAGGCGGCTTCGCATCTCAATCCCTTCTTCTACCTGATTGACGGCTTCCGTTACGGATTTTTCGGCGCGGGCGATGTCTCGCCCTGGGTCAGTCTGCTGGCGGCGCTGCTGGGTAACCTGCTGTGTGGCGGCATTGCCCTGGGCATGCTGGTACGCGGCACCAAACTGCGAAATTAGGATGAATCAACCCCCACGCCCACGGCGTTTGCTGCCTCCCGATGGTGCAGCAATCCGCTTGGGGTGGCCCTGCACCGACCGACCATGCCTCTACCGACTCCCCAAGACATCCACCGCTACATCGCCGCCGGACTGGACTGCAGCCATCTGCAGGTGGAGGGCGACGGCCAGCATTTTTTTGCCACCATCGTGAGTACGCAGTTCGAAGGCCGGAGCCGGGTGCAGCGGCATCAACTGGTCTATGCCGCGCTGGGTGAGCGCATGCGCGCAGAAATCCATGCGCTGTCAATGAAAACGCTCACCCCGCAGGAATTTGCTGCGTTGCCGAGCGCCTAAAATCTCTCATTTTTCCGCGCGCGTAGTGCGTGCTTGCCCGATCGCTGCATTCTGCGGGCCCGAAGGTCGTCATGGACAAACTCAAAATCACCGGGCAGCGCCCGCTGCAAGGCGTGGTGCAGGCCAGCGGGGCGAAAAACGCTGCTCTGCCGTTGATGGCTGCTGCCCTTCTGACCGCCGATGCGGTGCAACTGCGCAACGCGCCGCAACTCATGGACGTGCGCACTCTGGCCAAGCTGTTGCGCAGTCTGGGTGCGCTTGCCGAGCAGGACGGCGATCAACTCCACATCAACGCCGCCGGGGTGAACTGTCACGAAGCGTCCTACGACCTCGTCAAGACCATGCGCGCCTCGGTGCTGGTGCTGGGGCCGCTTCTGGCGCGCTTCGGTCAGGCGCGGGTGAGCCTGCCGGGCGGTTGCGCCATTGGCGCGCGTCCCGTTGATCAGCACATCAAGGGGCTGCAGGCGCTGGGAGCGGAAATCGTGGTGGAGCACGGCTATATCGTCGCCCGCGTCGCCACGCCATCTGGGCGTCTGCGCGGTGCGCGCATCGCCACGGACATGGTGACCGTCACCGGTACTGAAAACCTGATGATGGCCGCAGCGCTGGCCGAGGGTGAGACTCTGATTGACAACGCCGCGCGCGAGCCCGAGGTCATCGATCTGGCGAACATGCTGCGCGGCATGGGAGCGCAGATCAGCGGCGACGGCACGTCCCAGATTCGCATCCAGGGCGTGGAGCGCCTGCACGGCGTGCAGCACCGCATCATTCCTGACCGCATCGAAATTGGCACCTTTCTGTGCGCGGCGCTGGCCACACGCGGGGATGTCACGGTGCAGGGCGCGGAGCCCGCGCACCAAGATGCGCTGCTCGACAAGCTGCGTGAAGCCGGTGCAAGCATCGACGCGGGTATCGACGGGATTCGCCTGCGCGCCAATGCGCTCCCGGGCGGCCGTCCGCGCGCGGTGTCGGTGCGGACCACCGAATATCCTGGTTTCGCCACCGATATGCAGGCGCAGTTCATGGCGGTGAACTGCGTTGCCGACGGGGTGTCGCGCATCACCGAAACCATTTTCGAGAACCGCTTCATGCATGTGCAGGAACTCGTGCGTCTGGGCGCGCAAATCGACATCGACGGCCATACCTGCGTGGTCCGCGGTGTGCCACAACTCTCGGGCGCCACGGTCATGGCGACCGATTTGCGCGCCTCCGCCGGGCTGGTGGTGGCCGGGCTGGCCGCCGAAGGCGAGACCCTGATCGACCGCATCTACCACCTCGACCGCGGCTATGACGCCATGGAAGTGAAGCTGCGCGAACTCGGCGCGCAGATCCACCGCATCACCGGCAAGGAAGGACACTGACATGCTGACCCTCGCCCTGTCCAAGGGACGGATTTTTGAAGACACCCTGCCTATGCTGGAGCGGGCGGGCATCACCGTGTCGGGTGACCCCGAATCCACCCGCAAGCTCATCCTGCCGACCAATCGTCCGGACGTGCGTGTGGTGCTGGTGCGCGCCAGCGACGTGCCCACCTATGTGCGCTACGGCGGTGCCGACATCGGCGTCGCCGGGCTTGACGTGTTGCGCGAATATTTCGCGGGCAGCGGCACCGACGGGCTGTATTTGCCGGTCGACCTGGGCATTGCCCGCTGCCGTCTGAGCGTGGCGGTGCGCGAAGACTTCGATTACGCGGGCCAGGTGAAGCAGGGCGCGCGGCTGCGCGTGGCAACCAAATATCTGCACATGGCGCGCGAACACTTTGCCACCAAGGGTGTGCACGTTGATCTGGTCAAGCTCTATGGCTCGATGGAACTTGCTCCGCTCACGGGCCTTGCCGATGCCATCGTCGATCTGGTGTCCACCGGCGGCACGCTCAAGGCAAACGGTCTGGTCGAAGTCGAGCACATCATGGATATCTCAGCCCGGCTGATTGTCAACCAGGCCGCGCTCAAGACCCGCACCGCCCTGCTCAAACCCCTGATCGATCAACTGCGCGATGCCGCGCAACTTGCCGAGGAGGCCGCTGCATGAATGCGCCGCTGAATGCCCTGCAACTACGCAGGCTCGACGCCACAGGTGCCGATTTCGAGGTGCAGTACCGCGCGCTGTTCTCGCGCATGGCGGAAGAAAACGCCGAGATCGACACCCGCGCCGCGCAAATCCTGGCTGACGTACAACAGCGCGGCGATGCTGCCGTGCTCGACTACACCCGCAAGTTCGACCGCGTTGACGCGCCCGGCATGGCCGCGCTGGAAATCACCCAGGCTGAATTGCACGCCGCGCTGCAACGCATCACTCCGCAGCAACGTGACGCGCTGGGGCAGGCCGCCGCCCGTGTGCGCCGTTATCACCAGAAGCAGCTTGAGCATGTCGGCCAGAACTGGGATTACCGCGACGAAGACGGCACCCTGCTGGGGCAGAAAGTCACGCCGCTGGACCGTGTGGGCATCTACGTGCCCGGCGGCAAGGCCGCCTATCCGTCCTCGGTGCTGATGAACGCCATTCCGGCCCATGTGGCGGGGGTTGAAGAGATCATCATGGTCGTGCCCACGCCGGACGGCGAGCGCAATCCGCTGGTGCTGGCCGCCGCTGCGGTGGCAGGGGTGAGCAGGGCGTTTGCCATCGGCGGCGCGCAGGCGGTAGGCGCTCTGGCCTACGGTACCGCCACGGTACCTGCGGTGGACAAGATCGTCGGCCCTGGCAACGCGTATGTGGCCGCGGCCAAGCGGCGGGTGTTCGGCGTCTGCGGCATCGACATGATCGCCGGACCGTCGGAAATTCTGGTGTTGGCCGACGGCAGTACCAACCCGGACTGGGTGGCGATGGACCTGTTCAGCCAGGCCGAGCACGACGAACTGGCGCAGAGCATCCTGCTGTGCCCGGACGCGGCGTACATAGACGCTGTGGCCGCCGCCATCCAGCGTTTGCTGCCCGACATGCCGCGACGCGACATCATTACCGCCTCGCTTGCCGGTCGCGGCGCGCTGATTCAGGTGCGGGACATGGCGCAGGCGTGCACCATTGCCAACCGCATCGCCCCCGAGCACCTTGAAATTTCCGCCCGTGATCCGCACCAGTATGTGCCCGCGCTCAGACACGCCGGCGCCCTGTTTCTCGGCGCCTACACCTCCGAGTCGCTGGGCGATTACTGCGCCGGACCCAACCATGTTCTGCCCACATCCGGCACTGCGCGCTTCTCCTCGCCGCTGGGCGTGTACGACTTCATCAAGCGTTCCAGCATCATCGAAGTCAGCGCCCGGGGGGCGCAGAGCCTGGGCCGCATCGCCAGCGTGCTGGCGCATGGCGAGCGCCTCACCGCGCATGCCCGCGCCGCGGAGATGCGCCTGGACGAGTCAAAATGAGCAAATTCTGGAGCGCCGTCGTTCAGGGACTGACGCCCTATGTGCCAGGCGAGCAGCCCAGGATCGACGGCCTGATCAAGCTCAACACCAACGAATGCCCGTATGCACCTAGCGACAAGGTGCTGCAGGCCATTGCCGCGCAGACCACGGGCGATTTGCGGCTCTACCCTGATCCACAGGCCTCCAGGCTCAAGGCGGCGATTGCCCGCCATCACCACCTGAATCCCGAGCAGGTGTTCGTCGGCAATGGTTCGGACGAGGTGCTGGCGCATGCTTTCATGGCGTTGCTCAAGCACGAGGCGCCGCTGCTGCACCCCGATATTTCGTACAGCTTCTATCCGGTTTATGCGCGGTTGTACGGCATCGCCACGCGCGAGATCGCCTTGCGTCCCGATTTTTCGATTGGCGTCGATGACTACCTGCAGGCTGGTGAGAACGGCGGCATCATCTTCCCCAACCCCAATGCGCCCACTGGCATGGCGCTCCCGCTGGCCGACGTGGAGCGCCTGCTAGCCGCCAACCCGGATTCCGTCGTGCTCGTGGACGAAGCGTATGTCGATTTTGGCGCCCAATCCGCCGCGGCCCTGATCGATCGCTATCCGCAATTGCTCGTGGTACGGACCCTGTCCAAAGCCTGGGCGCTGGCCGGGCTGCGCGTGGGCTATGCGCTCGGTCATCGTGAACTGATCGAGGCGCTCTCAAGGGTGAAAGACAGTTTCAATTCCTACCCCCTCGACCGATTGGCTCTTGCTGGCGCCGAGGCCGCACTGGACGATGCCGACTGGCTGAGGCAGACACGCGCCCGCATCATCGACAGCCGTGCGCTGCTGACCGCAGGTTTGCAGGAGCGTGGTTTCGAGGTGCTGCCATCTCAGGCCAATTTCGTCTTCGCGCGGCATCCGGCGCACGACGGCGCACAACTCGCCGCACAACTGCGTGAACACCGCATTCTGGTGCGTCAGTTTGCCCGCCCGCAGCGCATCGCGGACTTCCTGCGAGTCACCATCGGTACGCCTGAACAATGCGACGCCTTGCTCGCTGCGCTTGACGCCGTCTTCGCCGCGCAGACGACCGTCGCTCACTGACGTTACGATTGCGCCTGTCGAACTTCGACTCTTATCCTGACGCCACTCCATGCGCACTGCCCAGGTTTCCCGCAACACCGCTGAAACGCAGATCTCCGTGGCCATCAATCTCGATGGAACCGGGGTATCCAAACTCTCCACCGGGGTCGGTTTTTTTGATCACATGCTCGACCAGATCGCTCGGCATGGCCTGGTCGACCTCGACATCCAGGCACGGGGCGATCTGCACATCGACGCGCATCACACCGTGGAAGACGTGGGCATCACCCTCGGGCAGGCGCTTGCCCGCGCGATCGGCGACAAAAAGGGCATCCGGCGCTACGGCCATGCCTATGTGCCGCTCGACGAAGCACTGAGCCGCGTGGTCGTCGACTTCTCCGGTCGTCCCGGCCTGATCTGGCAGGTGCCGTTCACGCGTTCGATGATCGGCGAGTTCGACGTGGATCTGGCGCGCGAGTTTTTCCAGGGCCTGGTCAACCACGCTGCTATCACCGTGCACGTCGACAATCTGCGCGGCGACAATTCCCATCACCAGTGCGAAACCGTGTTCAAGGCCTTTGGCCGCGCCTTGCGTGCCGCTGCTGAACGCGATCCCCGCATGGGTGAGGTGATTCCCTCCACCAAGGGTTCGCTGTAAATTTCTGCGCGAACGCCCTCAACTTGATTCAGAGCTTGCAGCGCTTCTCTCTTTGACCGTCTGAATTCCAAACCGATGAAACGTGTTGCCGTTGTGGACTATGGCATGGGCAATCTGCGCTCGGTCTCGCAAGCCGTGGCGCATGTTGCCGCCGATACGGATTTCGAAGTGGTCGTGACCGCTGATCCCGCCGTGGTGCGCGCTGCCAACCGCGTGGTGCTGCCTGGGCAGGGGGCCATGCCCGACTGCATGCGTGAACTGCGTACATCCGGCCTGCAGGACGCAGTGCTCGAAGCTGCCGCGACCAAACCGCTGTTCGGGGTCTGCGTCGGGATGCAGATGCTGCTCGACCACAGCACAGAAGGGCATATTGATGGTCTGGGGCTGATTCCCGGCCAGGTGCAGCGCTTTGAACTGGCCGGGCAGTTGCAGTCCGACGGCAGCCGCTTCAAAGTGCCTCACATGGGGTGGAACGCAGTGTGGCAAGGGCAGGGCACTTCCGCCGCTGTCCACCCGATTTGGGCAGGTGTTCCCGACGGTGCCGCGTTCTATTTCGTCCATAGCTACTATGCCGCCCCGCAGCACGGCAGCCACAGCGCCGGCGAAACAGATTATGGCGTGCGCTTTGCGAGTGCCGTGGCGCGCGACAATCTGTTTGCCACGCAGTTTCACCCCGAAAAAAGTGCAGATGCGGGGCTGAGGCTGTATCGCAATTTTCTGCACTGGTCGCCCTGAAGGCGATGCACTGTTTCCCTTTCTTCGACCCCTCCCTTTTTCTCCTTCTACTCTGCCCTGACATCATGCTGCTCATTCCGGCAATCGACCTCAAGGACGGCCAGTGCGTTCGCCTCGAACAAGGTGAAATGCAAGGTGCGACGGTGTTCTCCAAAGATCCCGCAGCGATGGCGCGGCACTGGATCGACCAGGGTGCGCAACGCCTGCATCTGGTCGATCTCAACGGCGCGTTTGCGGGCAAGCCACGCAATGCCGAAGCCATTGCCGCCATCCTCGACGAGGTGGGCGATGAAATCCCCGTGCAACTCGGCGGCGGTATCCGCGATCTCGACACCATCGAGCGCTATCTCGACGAGGGCCTGAGTTACGTCATCATCGGCACCGCGGCGGTGAAGAGTCCCGGCTTCCTGCGCGATGCCTGCAGTGCCTTCGGCGGCCACATCATCGTCGGCCTCGACGCCCGCGACGGCAAGGTGGCCACCGATGGCTGGAGCAAACTCACCGGCCACGAAGTCGCCGATCTGGCGCGCAAATTTCAGGACTACGGCATCGAAGGCGTGATCTACACCGACATCGGCCGCGACGGCATGCTCACCGGCATCAATGTCGAAGCCACGGTGCGCCTGGCTGAAGCGCTCGAAGTGCCGGTCATCGCATCCGGAGGGCTGTCGGGCATGGACGATATCGAAAGGCTGTGCGCGGTGGAGGACAGTGGCGTGGAGGGCGTCATCTGCGGCCGCTCGATCTACACCGGCGCACTCGACTTTGCCGCTGCGCAGCGCTTCGTCGCCAGTCGCTGAATTGCCTCCTCCACTTCTGCACTCTTGATTTCGCCCCCATCCATGCTGTTCAAACGCATCATTCCCTGCCTCGACGTGAACGGTGGCCGCGTGGTCAAGGGGGTCAACTTCGTCGGCCTGCGCGACGCTGGCGACCCGGTGGAAATTGCCGCGCGCTATAACGCCCAAGGGGCGGACGAACTCACATTTCTCGACATCACCGCCACCAGCGATGCGCGTGATCTGCTGCTGCACCAAATCGAAGCCGTGGCCTCGCAGGTGTTCATTCCGCTGACCGTCGGCGGCGGCGTGCGCACTGTGGACGATGTGCGCCGTCTGCTCAATGCCGGAGCAGACAAGGTCAGCTTCAACTCAGCCGCGGTCGCCAACCCGCAGGTCATTGCCGATGCGTCCGCCAAATATGGTGCACAGTGCATCGTCGTGGCCATCGACGCCAAGCGCCGTGCGGATGGCGCTGGATGGGAGGTCTATACCCATGGCGGTCGCAAGGCCAGCGGGTTGGATGCGGTGCAATGGGCGATGGACATGGTGGAGGCGGGGGCGGGCGAAATCCTGCTCACCAGCATGGACCGCGACGGCACCAAGGTCGGCTTCGACCTGGCGCTCACCCGCGCCGTGTCCGACACGGTGAGCGTGCCGGTCATCGCTTCCGGCGGTGTGGGCAATCTCGATCATCTGGCCGAGGGTTTTCTGGAAGGTCACGCCGACGCCGTGCTGGCCGCCAGCATCTTCCACTATGGTGAATACACCGTAGGGCAAGCCAAGCAGCACCTGGCAGCGCGCGGCATTGCCATGCGGCCCGATCTGTCACTTTGAGCGTTCTGCGCACACTCCTGCGCTGGCGCGACCGCGCCGCGCCGCGCCAGCGCACTAAAATTCCCCAGATGAACTGGCTCGATCAAGTCAAATGGGACGCTCGCGGTCTCGTCCCCGCCATCGCGCAAGATGCGCATACCGGGCGTGTGCTCATGTTCGCCTGGATGAACCGCGACGCCCTGGAGCAAACCCACAAGCGTGGCGAAGCGGTGTATTGGTCACGCTCGCGGCACAAGCTGTGGCACAAGGGCGAAGAGTCCGGTCATGTGCAGACGGTGCGAGACATCCGCCTCGACTGCGATGGCGACGTGGTGTTGTTGCAGGTCGATCAGGCTGGCGGCATTGCCTGCCATACCGGGCGTGAATCCTGTTTTTTCAACAGTCTCGATCACGAACGCTGGCAAGAGGTGGATCCGGTGCTCAAGGATCCATCGCAGATTTACGATCCCGCACATGCACATGGCGCAACAACGCGTGCCGAAGCGTCTGATTGCGGCGCGGCGCTGGAGCGCATATATGCCACCATCGCCAGTCGTCGGGGTGCGGACCCGAGCGTGTCCTATGTCGCCCGGCTGTTCCATAAGGGCGAAGACGCCATTCTGAAAAAAATCGGTGAAGAAGCCACCGAACTGGTCATGGCGGCCAAAGACGGGGGCGCGGAAAAAATTCTCTATGAAACTGCCGACCTCTGGTTTCACAGCCTGATTGCGCTGGCGCAGCATGGCCTGACGCCGCAGCAGGTGCTCGCCGAACTGGAACGCCGCGAAGGTCGCTCCGGCCTTGCGGAATTTGCATCACGGCCGGGAAATGCCTGAGGAACTGCCTTGAACGATCCGCGCCAAGTCATCGACCAACCAGGTCCGCAAGACATCGAAAGCCTGAAGACCGTGGCGCTGGTGGTGTATGTGCTGCAGGCGCTGAGTTTTTTCTGGGGCATCACTGCCGTCGTCGGGGTGATCATCGACTATGTGAAACTCGAAGATGCACGTGGTACCTGGCTGGAAAACCACCTGCGCTGGCAGATCCGCACCTTCTGGTGGGCGCTCTTGT
>JBAUTC010000414.1:0-1830 GCA_049582025.1 Thiomonas sp. | reverse complement strand
ACGGGGATGGCTGCCTTCATGCAGTTCGAATCGTTTGCAATGGCCCTGCTGGTTGCCGGCGCATCGCTGGCGATCGCTACCGTCGTCGGAACGTTCGTGACCACCTGGATGATTGGGCGGATCGCCCATATGAATTCAGCGGCCATATTCATTTCGCTGCTGTTCTGGGGGTGGCTATGGGGCGTCTGGGGAATGCTGCTTAGCATTCCCATCATTGTCATCGTCAAGGTTGTGTCGCAGCATGTGGAGCAGCTGCAGCCTGTGGCGGAAGTGCTTGGAGGGACCTAGCAGTTTGTTGAAATTCGGCTTGTAAGTGCGAGGTTTTCGTCTATCGTTCTGGTGAGGGTTTTCATCGGCAATCCTTCGAGGTCAGAGCGATGCGCGGCCCAGATGTCATGCAGGACACGCTGTTCTCGGTACGGAGTCTGGAGAGCTACGTGCCGGCGGATCATCCGTTGCGTCCGGTGCGCGACATCCTGAACGAGGCGCTCAAGCGCATGGATCCGCTGTTTGCCGCGATGTACGCGCCAGCCGGCCGCGACTCGATCGCGCCGGAGAAGCTGCTGCGGGCGCTGATGCTGCAAGTGCTCTACGGCGTACGCAGCGAACGGATGCTGATCGAGCAGTTGGGCTACAACCTGCTGTTTCGCTGGTTTGTCGGGCTGGCGATGCAGGATGATCCGTGGGATCACTCGACCTTTTCCAAGAACCGCGATCGGTTGATCGAGCATGACGCCTGCCAGGTGCTGTTCGAGGAAGTGCTGGCGCAGGCCCGCGCGAAAGGGCTGTTGAGTGCTGAGCACTTTTCGGTGGACGGCACGCTGGTTCGCGCTTGGGCCTCGCAGAAGAGCGTCGTGCCCAAGGATGGGCCACCGCCACCGGCGAGCGGTTCGAAGAGCAATCCCGAGGTCAACTTCCGCGGCCAGCCGCGCACCAACGATACCCATGAAAGTCGTACCGATCCCGATGCGCGGCTCTATCGCAAGAGCAAGAATGCCGAGGCGCTGCCGTATTACATGGGCCATGCGCTGATGGAGAATCGCAATGGACTGGTGGTCGACCACCGGCTGACCCACGCGACCGGCAAGGCGGAACGCGAGGCCGCCATCGAGATGTTGGCGGCGCAGCCCGGAGCAACGCCCAAGACCGTCGGCGCCGATAAAGGCTATGACACCGCTGACTTCGTCGCTGACTGCCGCGCCATCGGGGTGACACCGCATGTCGCCCAGAACACCAAGCACCGCGCCAGCGCGATCGATGAGCGCACGACTCGCCATCCCGGCTACGCAGTCAGTCAAATCATTCGCAAGCTGATCGAAACCATCTTCGGCGATGGCAAGCAGCACGGTACGCTTCGCCAACTGAAACTGCGCGGCATTGAACGCGCCGAGTTGGTATTCGCCATGACCATGACCGCCGTGAACTTGCGTCGGCTGCCGAAACTCTTCGCGGAAAGCGGGTGATCGACAGGAAAGGTGTCTCCGCTGTACGCCAAAGCGACCCGAAACGACCGCCAAACCAGGTCGAACCGGGTGGCGCGAGGCGAAATCCCACGTCCTGTCGCTCAAACAAACCATTTCAGGATGCGCCGGTGTTCAAATTGAGCCGCATTTCAACGAACTGCTAGGTGTGAAACGTCAACAGGTTGTAATCCTCGACGAATGCGCCGGTCGCAATGCATCCTCAGTCGTCCCCGCGGAGGCGGGGTCCCAAGTGACGTTGGACTGTCGCCCGCAAGGACCCATGTCGCTGCATTCCCGCCTTCGCGGGGATGACGTTTGCACAGGACTCGGCGACTCTAGTTAGCGGCAACGAACCGGTCGCGGCCCG
>JBAUTC010000413.1:0-4090 GCA_049582025.1 Thiomonas sp. | reverse complement strand
ACTCCCGCTTATCGCAAGCAGGTCGCACGCGCCATTTTTGAAGGTTTGCGTGCCTATCTCGACACCAATCCGCCACTGGCCCGCCGTCGCGTGTTGACCTGAGCCATTTCAGAGCGCGAGCCCGAGTCGCTCGCGGCTGACGATGACCCCGTCTTCATCGGCGTAGAGCCATTCACCGGGCCGCACGATCACGTCCTGAATGTTCACCACGGCATCGGTCATTCCCTTGCCGTGTTTGTCCGGCGGGGCTGGCATCGACGCCAGTGCCAGCACACCAATCGGCACTTGCAGGATTTCATTGACGTCGCGCACACATCCGTTGATCACCACGCCGGCCCAGCCATTCTGGCTGGCCAGCGCGGCCAGATTGCCGCCCAGCAGCGCGCGCTTCATGGATGCGGCGCCGTCCACCACCAGCACCCGCGCCATACCGGCTGTTTCGAGCGCGGCGCGGACCAGGGCGTTATCGTCGCGGCATTGCACGGTCACGATCTGGCCGCGGAAACGGGTCATCTTGCCGTAAGACCGAAACACCGGCGGCAGCACGCGCAGCACATCGCTATGCAAGGCGTCGCGGTGCGCATCGCATAAATCACAGGTTGAAAATAATGCGTGCATGTCCATTCCTCCCGGTGCAAATCACACCACGGCACGATTGAAGCAGACACGCTGTGCACACGGGCTGTGTCAGGTCAAGTCCTCTACGATGTCGGCCTGACCCATCGACCCCACCCGCCACCCGAATTCCCATGCCCACCATCGCGCTCAAAATCGATGTCGACACCCTGCGTGGCACGCTGGAAGGCGTTCCGGCGCTGCTGCGGCTGCTTAACCGGCATCAACTGCGTGCAACCTTTCTCTTCAGCCTGGGGCCAGACCACACCGGCCGCGCGCTGAAGCGGGTGTTTCGCCCCGGATTTCTTGCCAAGGTGCAGCGCACCTCAGTCACCAGCCATTACGGTCTCAAAACCCTGCTGTATGGCACCCTGCTGCCGGGGCCGGACATCGGCAAGCGCGCTGCCGCACCCATGCGGGAAGCACATCGCGCAGGCCACGAAACCGGCGTCCATACCTGGGACCACATCCTGTGGCAGGACTCCGTGGTGCGCAAGGACGCTGACTGGACCCGCCGTCAGCTCCAACTCGCCATCGATCGCTATGGCGAGATTTTTGGCCAGCCCCCGCGTGTGCATGGCGCCGCCGGCTGGCAGATGAACGACGCCGCCTACCTGCTGGAACAGCAACTGGGCTTCACCCTGGCCTCCGACGGGCGCGGCACCCACCCCTTCCTGCCCGTGGTGCAGGGCCGCACGCTGACCGTGCCGCAGCTGCCGACCACCCTGCCGACCCTGGACGAGCTGATCGGCGTGGACGGCCTGACTGCCGACACCGTCGCGGACCATCTGCTGCGACTGAGCACTGATGGCCGCGACCATGTCTACACCCTGCATGCGGAACTTGAGGGAGGACAACTCGCGCCCGTATTTGATCGCCTGCTGCAAGGCTGGAAGGCTGCAGGCCTGCACTGCACCACGATGCGCGGCTATGCCGACACCCTGGATCTGGCCGCCCTGCCTCGCCACGCAATCGCCCTGGGCAGCATCAACGGGCGCAGCGGCACACTCGCCTTGCAAGGTGCGGCGGTATGACCGTTGCCATTCACGACCATCAGGACGAGCCCGACACTCCCTGTGTCGGCGTGTGCTCCACCGGTTTTGATGATGTATGCCGCGGCTGCCTGCGCACCGCACTGGAAGTGGGTCGCTGGCTGGAAATGAGCAATGCCGAAAAGCGCGCCGTGTGGACGCGCATCCTGGCCGAAGGCTACAAGCCGCGCCACATCGACTGACATCGGCAGATCGCGCAAAAGCCAAGCCCCGGATTGCGAAGAGGATGCTGCACCGCGCCATTGCCGGTGCGCTTGTTAGCATTGGCGTCATTCTCTTGCCCCTGATGACGACCATGCCCCCGACCATCACCAAAGCAGTCTTCCCCGTCGCCGGTCTTGGCACGCGATTCCTCCCCGCGACCAAAGCCACCCCGAAAGAAATGATGCCCGTGGTCGACAAACCACTGATCCAGTACGCCGTCGAAGAGGCCTATGCAGCAGGTGTGACCCAGATGATTTTTGTCACCGGTCGCCACAAGCGGGCGATCGAAGACCATTTCGATACTGCCTATGAGCTGGAACACGAACTGGAAACCGCTGGCAAGCAGGCGTTGCTCGACGTGGTGCGCAGCGTGAAACCCGACAACGTGCAATGCGTGTTCGTGCGCCAGCCCGTGGCCAACGGTCTTGGCGCGGCGGTGTTGTGCGCCGAGCGCCTGGTGGGCGATGAACCGTTTGCCGTCATCCTTGCCGACGACCTGCTGGTGGGCACGCCGCCCGTCATGGCGCAGATGGTCGACATTCATAGCCGCCATGGTCGCAGCGTGATTGCCACCGAGGACGTGCCGCGCGAACACACCAAGCGCTACGGCATCGTCAGCGGCCAGGAAATCACCCCGGGCCTGACCTCGCTGTCGGGCATCGTCGAAAAACCCGCACCGGATGTTGCGCCGTCCACCCAGGCCGTCGTCGGCCGCTACGTCCTCAGTCCGCGGGTGTTTCACCACCTGCGCCATGGCAAACCCGGGGCGGGAGGCGAAATCCAGCTCACCGACGGCATTTCCGCCCTATTGCAGGAAGAAGCCGTGTATGCCTACCGCTATGTGGGCCGCCGTTTCGATTGCGGCAGCAAACTTGGCTATCTCGAAGCCACTGTGCAACTGGGCATGGCCCACCCGGAAACCGGGGCGGAATTCACCGACTACCTGCGCAGCATCAATCTGTAAACAGACGCCCCTCCCGGGGCGGATCGCATTCACGGCCACCGCGTGGGTGGCCTGACACCCTCAACGCCGCCGCAGAATGTGGTGGTATTCGCCACCTTCGGTCTTTTGCTCGACCATGGTGTTGCCGGTCTGACGGGCGAAGGCCTGGAAGTCCTTGACCGACCCTGCGTCTGTGGACACCACGCGCAGCACCTGTCCGCTTTGCATCTGCGCGAGTGCCTTTTTGGCTTTGAGAATGGGCAGCGGGCAGTTCAGGCCACGCGTATCCAGGTCGACATCAATCACGGGTTGTTCCACTCGGATCTCCATTGTTTCCATTGTCTGGTGCTATCAGTCCCATTCTATGAGCCGCATTGCATGCGCCAATGCCCCTGCGGACAATAGCAGCCTTTCCCCGCAAGGCGCCCAATGAATCTGATCTCGCTGTTTGCCATGCCCGGCCTGTCGCGCAACACGGCCACGCTGGAGTTTTCCAAGCTCTCCGAACAGCAGTTGCTCGCCCTGGCCATCTCGCTCGAAGAAGACGATGCGCGCATCTACAGCCAGTACGCGCAAGCGGTGCATGCCGACTATCCCGATACCGCCGCCCTGTTCCGCGGCATGGCCGCCGAGGAAAATACCCACCAGCACCGCCTGCTCGATCTCTACCGAAAGCGCTTTGGCGACCAGATTCCGCTCATTCGCCGGCAAGACGTGCGCGGCTTCATCGAACGCAAGCCGCTGTGGCTGGTGCAGCCCATCGATCTGGAGAAGTTTCGCGCCCAGGCGGAAGTGATGGAGGCCGAATCGCGCATGTTCTACGCCAAGGCCGCGCGCTACGCCACAGATACCGGCATTCGCCAGCTGCTGGGCGATCTCGCCGCCGCCGAAGCTGCGCATGAACAAAAGGCGGAGTCCCTAGGCAGCGAGTTCATCACCCCGCAAACGATCCATTCCGAGCGCGAGACCCAGCGCCGCGCCTTCGTGCTGCAGTTCATCCAGCCGGGGCTGGCCGGGCTGATGGACGGTTCGGTTTCCACCCTCGCGCCGTTGTTTGCCGCCGCATTCGCCACCCACGACACCTGGGCCACCTTTCTCGTCGGTCTGGCCGCAGCCATCGGCGCAGGCATCAGCATGGCGTTCGCCGAGGCCATGTCGGACGACGGCTCGCTCACCGGGCGCGGCAGCCCATGGTTGCGTGGCGGCGTCACCGGGGCGATGACTGCTCTGGGCGGGCTCGGCCATACCCTGCCCTACCTCATCCCGCAGTTCCACC
>JBAUTC010000412.1:0-1978 GCA_049582025.1 Thiomonas sp. | reverse complement strand
CTGCCCTCCACACTGGAACGCTACGGCCGTTTTTTTTCTTCGCCATGCGAACACTGCAACCGCATTCCGAATACCAGCGCGCAGCGCGTATGTTCGGGCTCAGCCTCGTGATGGGTGTGATCGGTGGTCTGGGAGCCGTGCTGTTCTTGCACATGCTCGATCTTGCACAAGCCTGGCTGCTGGGCGCCATCGCCAAGGTGCACCCGCTGACGGTCCCGCAGGCGATGTCGCTCGATGCCATCCCTCCTGCGGCGCACTTGAACTGGTGGATTCCGCTGTCCACCACGCTGGGCGGGCTGATTTCCGGCGTGCTGGTCTATACCTTCGCCCCCGAGGCCGAAGGGCACGGCACGGATGGCGCAGTCAAGGCCTATCACCAGTTCGGCGGCCATATCCGCGCGCGCGTCATCGTGGTCAAGAGCATTGCCTCGGCGGTGACCATCGGCTCCGGCGGCGTTGCCGGACGCGAGGGACCGACCGCGCAGATCGCTGCCGGCGTGGGTTCGCTCATCGGTCGGCTGCTGCATTTGAGCGAGGACGAAAAGCGACTGATGGTGCTCACCGCAATGGCTGCAGGACTGTCGGCCATTTTCAAAAGCCCGCTGGGAACGGCGATCTTCGCCGTCGAAGTTCTGTATTCCAGCATGTCCTTCGATGGCCGTGCCCTGCCCTTCACGCTCACCAGCGCGGCAGTCGGCTTTGCCGTTGTCTGCCTGTTCACCGGCTGGGGAACGCTGTTCACCGTGCCGCCAAGCGTGAGCTTCCACAACCCCATGGAACTGGTCTGGTACGCCCTGCTCGGCATCGCCAGCGGCCTGATGGCTGCGCTTCTGCCAACGGTGTTCTACCGACTGCGCGACGGTTTTCGCGCCATTCCCCTTCCCAATCACATCAAACCCGGCATCGGAGGACTGATCGTTGGCATCCTGGGAATGTTCGTCCCGCAGATTCTGGCCGGTGGGTATGGCGTCATGCAACTGGCGGTGCAAGGCACGGTGGGGGTCGGGGTACTGTTCCTGCTCCTGCTCTCGGTGTTCAAGGTGGTGACGCTCTCCTTGACCATCGGCTCCGGCGGCTCCGGCGGAGTGTTTGCTCCGAGCCTGTTCGTCGGCGCGCTGCTCGGCGCGGCCATGGGCACGCTGCTGCGGCATTTCGGAATCACCGGAGCCCCGACGGCTGGACTGGCGCTGGTTGGCATGGCGGCCGTATTCGGCGGCGCAGCCCGCGTGCCCATCGCCACCATGGTGATGGTGGCCGAGATGACCGGCGGCTACAAACTGATGGCTCCGACCATGCTTGCGGTGGTCATCAGCTTCCTGCTTCAGGTCTGGCTTACGCGCAAGGCACGGTATCCCTCGCTGTATGAAGCCCAGCTTCCGGGCCCGGACCACAGTCCCGTCTACAAGGAAGCCGCACAGTAGCGAATTGGCGAGAAGGCCCATCGGCTATCACGCCTCCCGATAGTCTGCAGGACACAGGTTTGTGCAGAACCCGACGGGGACGCTTAGCATTCCTGTTGCATTGCACAAACCTGGAGTCTTTCAATGAGCACGACACAACTATTCTCCCCCCTGCAACTCGGTGCATTGGAACTGCCCAACCGCATCATCATGGCCCCACTCACCCGCTCTCGCGCCGGCCAGCCGGGGGATATTCCCAACGCAATGAACGCCCGCTACTACGCGCAGCGCGCCGGCGCCGGCATGATCGTCAGTGAAGCCACGCAAATCTCACGTCAAGGGCAGGGCTACGCCTTGACGCCCGGCATCTACACCGACGCGCAGGTGCAGGGCTGGAAGCAGGTAACCGGTGCCGTGCACGCCGCCGGCGGCCGCATGGCGATGCAACTCTGGCACGTAGGCCGGATTTCGCACCATGTGTTGCAAGACAACGGCCAAGCACCCGTGGCCCCCAGCGCGATACGCAGCGATACGGGCGAATCCTTCGTCGTGCTGCCTGAAGGGCCCAAGCGAGTGCC
>JBAUTC010000411.1:0-9163 GCA_049582025.1 Thiomonas sp. | reverse complement strand
CGGGAAGCCAGCGCTGCTGCGCCTGCAACCAGCGTGCAGCGTAGATGCCGGTATGCCGGCCATCGGGCTGCTGCCAGACCACGGTGACGTTGCCGCTGGCGTCTGCGGCAAGCTCCGGATTGGTGGCGTTGCCGGGCAGCGCGGGCGAATCGAGACGCTGCGGCGCCATCCACGCATCGCCGAGCAGTTGCGTGGCGAGAATGGCGTCGCGCCCATTGACGGCCTGGAACCAGACAACGGTGATACGCCCGTGCGGATCAGAGACGATGGCCGGGATGCTGGATGCCCCGGCCTGCGGTCCATGCAGGTCGATGGCCCGCGGGGCGCTCCAGCTCTGGGTATCGGCGTTGAAGCGACTGGCCAGAATGGCCCTGCGACCTGCGTCGTCCTGAAACCACACGGCGACAAATCCACCATCACCCGCCGCGGCCACCTGCACACCGCTGACCGGCAGATCGACCCGCTGCGCGGTGCGACTGTCGTCAATCTGTACGGGGGCGCTCCAGTTGCCGCATGCAGTGGTGAAGGTCCTGCGCTGCGCGGGCGCTCCGAGTTCCAGGGTGTACGTGGTACATCCGGACAGAGGCATGGCCGGCTCCAGAACGGCCAGATCACCCGCCGTTCGCACAATCCCGTCCACCGGCAGGCCGATCGGGCTCAGGAGTTGCAGGCTGTCTGCAGTCTGTGCCGCAGCGTGAGCTGGCGTGACAAAGCGAAATCCGGGCGTTGCGACGCGTGAAACGTTGGAGGCCGCCTGCGCCGGAACCGACACCACCACGCCTTCCGCCCCCGCAGTAAACGGCCACACGACTGCCACGGCCATCAAGGCCAACCGGAGCCTCTGCATCACAAACGCCCCATGAGTCTCATCAGCCACCGCGTGCGCTGACCGTAAGGCGGGGCGGCAAGGCTGACGCCAGACAGCCGCGTCTGCATCAGCACCGGTTTGAGCTTGCTGAACGTGTCGAAACCCCAGCGCCCGTGGTAATGCCCCATGCCCGAAGCGCCCACTCCGCCGAAAGGCAGTCCTTCCTGCGCAAAGTGCAGCAAGGTGTCGTTGACCGTCACGCCACCGGCATGGGTATGCAACAGCGCGTCGTGGGTACGGCGGCGGTCGCGATCGAACCAATACAGCGCCAGGGGCCGGGGCTGGCTGCGCACGAAGGCGAGCGCCTGTTCGATGTCGTCGTACAGCACCACGGGCAGCAGTGGGCCAAAAATTTCTTCCGTCATCAGCCGTAACGTGGTCGGCGCGTCGCACACCAGTGCGGGCGCAAGGCGGTGACGCAAATCATCGGCCTGCACGCCATCGAACAAGGCGTGCACCTGCGCCCCACTGGCCCGCGCCTCACCCAGAAGGCTGAGCTGGCGGCTGTACTGGCGATGGTCGATGATGCTGGTGTAGTCAGCGCTGCGCAGACCTTGCGGATAAAGCTGTTGCGCAGCCTCGCGGCAGGCCGCCACGAAGGCGGCATCCTGCCCACGTGGCAACAACACATAGTCGGGCGCGATGCAGGTCTGCCCGGCGTTGACCAGCTTGCCGAATACGATGCGCCGCGCCGCATGCCGCAGGTCGTAGCCGGGGGTGATGACCGCCGGCGACTTGCCGCCCAACTCCAGCGTGACGGGGGTGAGGTTGGCCGCCGCGGCCGCCATCACGCGCTTTCCAACTCCGGTGGACCCGGTGAACAGAAGATGGTCAAAGGGCAGCGCACTGAATGCCGCACCGGTCTCGGCGTCGCCCTGCACCACGGTTACTTCGTCCGGCGCGAACACCTCCGCGGCCCGCCGCGCGAACACCGCGCTAAAGGCCGGGGTGAATTCGGACAGCTTGACCATCGCCCGGTTGCCGGCAGCCAATGCCGCGGTCAAGGGCGACGCGGCCAGAGCCAGCGGATAGTTCCAAGGCGCGATGATGCCCACCACGCCCAGTGGCTGCGGCAGCACTTGCGCGCGCGCGGGCAGGAACCAGCGCGACACCGGCGCTGCGCGCGGTCGCATCCTGCCCTTGCCGTGACGCAGCGCGTCAGTAATGCCTTCGAGGCAGGGGACCATTTCCAGCAGCCCGGTTTCCGGTGGTGGGCGGCCACCGAAGTCTGCATCGATGGCCTCGGCGAATTCCGCCGCATGGGTGCGCAGAAGTCCCCGCAAGCGCCGCAGACGGTCGCGTCGCAAGACCCAGTCCGGGTATGGCGCAGCATCGAACGCCGCACGCAGGACGCCGAAGCTCTGCTGAAGTGAAACCGTGAAATCCGGAGCGCAATCCATGAGGGGTCGATATCGCAGGAGGTGAAAACGGAGTTCGATGGTAAGGCCCGACGCCGTGCCCTGCATTGGCAATGGACGACGGCCGCGGTAGCCAAATCCCTCGTCCGGACTCAGGTATCAAATTGTTATGACGGCAGTATTTGCCTAAGCAATAAACTGCACGGCATGAATTCTGCAGACCGCCCCCCGACCGCCACACCTGCGCCGCGCTTTTACGACGGCACACAATACTGCAAAGAACAATCCGTCGGCTTTCTGATGAAGCGTAGCCTGTCGGTGCTGGTGCGCAATCTCGAACACCAGATGCAGGCACTGGAAATCACCGGGACGCAATGGCATCCGTTGCTGCACGTGCATCAGGGCTGCGACACCGTGGCCGCCTGCGCCCGCGAAATGCAGACCGACGCCGGCGCCATGACCCGCATGCTCGATCGTCTTGAGGCCAAGGGCCTGCTGGTGCGTGAACGCAGCTGCAGCGACCGCCGCGTCGTGAACCTCGCACTCACCCCGCGGGGCACGGAGGTCGCCGCGCAAATTCCGCATGTACTCGCCGAGGTGCTCAATGAGCACCTGCGGGGATTCAGCCCCAAGGAATTCGCCCAGTTCCTGACCCTGCTGCAGCGCTTCATCGACAACGGCGAAGCGCTGGCCGAAGCCAACCAGGCCGCGCCCGGCCCCCACGTCGTGGTGCAGGAGATCGCCCAGGACGGAGACAACAACCAAGACCATTCCTGATCTTTTGCTCATCATGTCCAACACCACTTTGATTCGTGCAGGTGCCGTGCGCCGTGCCGCGCTGACTGCGCCAGTGCTGGCCGCCCTGCTGCTGGCGGGCTGCGCCAGCACCGAGGGCATCGCGCCCACGGCCCATCTCAGTCAGCCGCAACAACTCGGCCTGCAGCCCACCCAGACCGCCTTCCCGAAGACCGACTGGTGGACGGCATTTCACGATCCCGAACTCGACCACCTGATCGCCACGGCGCTGGTTGACAACCCCAATCTGCAAGTGGCGCAAGCGCGACTGGCGCAGGCACGTGCACAGGTGCAGGGGGCAGACAGTGCGCTCAGGCCAAAGCTTGGCGCAGCGTTGAATTCCACCCGTGAAAAGTTCAGCGCCAACGATATCTACCCGCCCCCGCTGGGCGGCGGCTGGTACACCCAAAACCAAGCGCTGCTGCAAGGCAGTTGGGAGCTGGACTTTTTCGGCAAGAACCGCCAGACCCTGCAGGCGGCGATCGGTGAAGCCCACGCCGCTGCCGCGCAGGAACAGGCTGCGCGCGTGCTGCTGTCGTCCAACGTCGCCAGCGCCTATGTGAACCTCGCCCGCCTGGTTGCCATCCGGGGCGTGCTGCAACGGACCCTGCAACAGCGCGAGCAGATGTTGAAACTCGTACGCGACCGGGTGCGCGCCGGCCTGGAAACCACGGTCCAGGAAAAACAGGCCCTGGCCGAAGTACCGCAGATCCGACTGCAGCTCGACCAGACCGCCGTGCAAATCGCGCAGGCGCGCAACCTGATTGCCGCGCTGCTGGGCCAGGGCCCGCAGGCCACGGCCACGCTGACCCCGCGCCTCAACAGTCTGCCGACAATGGGGTTGCCCGACACCCTGCCCGCCGCGCTCGTCGGTCGCAGGGCTGACATTGTGGCGGCGCGCTGGCAGGTCGAAGCCACGCAGCATGGGGTGAACGCGGCGCGCGCCGCGTTCTATCCCAATGTCAACCTCACCGCGTTCGCCGGGCTCACCGCGCTGGGCTTCAGCAATTGGTTCACCTCCAGCAGCCAGACTCTGGGCGTCGGCCCGGCGCTGACCCTTCCCATCTTTGAGGGCGGCGCCCTACGTGCGCAATTGCGCGGCAAGGCGGCGCAGGCCGACGCGGCGATTGCCCAGTACAACGTCACGGTTGTAGACGCGGTGCGCGAGGTGGCCGACGCCATCGCAGCGCGCCAGTCCATTGCACAACAGATCACGCAGCAGCAAGAGGCGCTGAGCGCTGCGCAAGATGCCATGCATCTGGTCGATCAACGCTACAAGGCCGGGCTCTCCAATTACCTCAGCGTGCTGACTGTGCAGTCCAGTGTGCTCAAGCTACAGCAGGCTGGGGCGGATCTGAAGGCACAGGCGCTGGCCGACGACGTGGCGCTGATCCGTGCCTTGGGCGGCGGCTATACCGCGCCCAACCTGCCCGCCAGCACGCAATGACCGATCAACTCAAGAACAACACGAACCGCAACGGAGTGCATCCATGAGTACCACCGACAACAAGGCTGCTGCAGCGCCCGCAGGCAATGGAAATGGCAACGCCGCCAAACGCCGCAGGCTGATGCTGGGCGCCATCATTTTTTTCATCGTTGCCGGGGCGGCATATAGCGGCTACCAGTATTGGGAGTCACTGAGCTACGCCTCCACGGACGATGCCTATGTGCAGGGCAATCTGGTGCAGGTCACGCCGCAGGTCGGCGGCACGGTGGTCGCCATCAACGCCGACAACACCCAACTGGTCGAGGCCGGGCATCCGCTGGTGCAACTTGACGCAGCGGACACCCGTGTCGCCTTGCAACAGGCCGAAGCCATGCTGGCGCAGGCAGTGCGCCAGGTGCGGGTGAGCTTTGCCAACAACGGCACACTGTCAGCCCAGGTCGCTGTGCGACGAACCGACGTGAGCGTGGCCCAGGCCAATCTCGCCAAGGCTGAAGACGCACTGCGCCGCCGCCAGGAGCTGGCAGGCACGGGCGCGGTGGGCGCGGAAGAACTGCGCCAATCGCAGATCGCGGTGCAAGCGGCCCAAGCGGCATTGACCACGGCGCAAGCCGGAGTGAAGGCCGCGCAGGAACAACTCGCCAGCGGCGAGGCGCTCACCGCGGGCACGGTCATCGCCGACAACCCCTCGGTCAGACTGGCGGCGTCCAGGGTGCGCGAAGCGTATCTGGCGTATGACCGCACCATGATCCCCGCGCCGGTCAGCGGCGTGGTAGCACGGCGCACCGTGCAGCTCGGCCAGCGCGTGGCGCCCGGCACGCCGCTGATGTGGGTGGTGCCGCTGGACGATCTGTGGATCAATGCCAACCTGAAGGAAACCCAGTTGCGCGATGTTCGCATCGGCCAGAAGGCCACGGTTATCGCAGACACTTACGGCAGCAGCTTCACCTACACCGGCCATGTGGTCGGACTGTCGGCGGGCACGGGTGCGGCGTTCTCGCTGCTCCCCGCACAGAACGCCACCGGCAACTGGATCAAGGTGGTGCAACGCCTGCCGGTGCGCGTGGCGCTTGACCCCAAGGAACTTGCCAGCCATCCGCTGCGCGTGGGCATGTCCACCGAAGTCAGCATCGACATCAGCGATCACAAGGGACCGCTGGTCACCGATGAGCCGCCGACCAAACCCGCGGCGCGCACCGACGTGTATGCCGCCGACTGGAAGAAGGCCGACATCCTGGTGAACGCCATCATTGCTTCCAACGCGGGCGGCAAGCGCTGAGGGGACGGGCATGGCCACCACGCTAGAGATTGAAGAGAGCGCGGCCGGCGCCGTGCCAATGGAGGCGGCTGCGCCGAAGGGCTCCTCGCACACGGCGCCGCTGACCGGAAGCACCCTGGTGCTGGGCACCATCGCGCTGTCGCTGGCGACATTCATGAACGTGCTGGATACGTCCATCGCCAATGTATCGATTCCCGCCATCGCGGGTGACCTGGGGGTGAGCTCGTCGCAAGGCACCTGGGTCATCACCTCGTTTGGCGTGGCCAATGCCATCGCGGTGCCACTCACCGGCTTTCTCACCCAGCGCTTCGGCGCGGTGAAGGTGTTTCTCACCAGCATCCTGCTGTTCACCCTGTTCTCATTTTTGTGCGGACAGGCGCCGAGCATCGAAATTCTGATTTTGTTCCGCGTGCTTCAGGGCGCCAGCGCCGGACCCATGATTCCGCTGTCGCAGACCCTGCTGCTGTCCAGCTATCCGACCAAGCGGGCGGGGATGGCGATTGCCATGTGGTCGATGACCACGCTGATCGCGCCCATCATGGGGCCGCTGCTCGGCGGCTGGATCACCGACAACATTTCCTGGCCGTGGATTTTCTACATCAATGTGCCGGTAGGGCTGCTGACCGCCGCTGTCACCGCGACGATCTATATCAAGCGCGAAACGCCCATCCGCAAATTGCCGATCGACTGGACCGGGCTGGGCCTGCTGGTAATCTGGGTCGGCTCGCTGCAGATCATGCTTGACAAGGGGCAGGAACTCGACTGGTTTTCCTCCCCGTTCATCGTTGCGCTCGCCGCAGCAGCCGTGGTGGGCTTCGTGCTGTTCCTGATCTGGGAGATTTACGACGACCATCCCGTGGTTGATCTCACGCTGTTCAAGCTGCCGAGCTTTACCGTGGGCACCATCATGCTGTCGCTGGCCTACGGAATGTTCTTCGGCAGCCTGGTGCTGTTGCCGCTGTGGCTGCAGGAGTTCATCGGCTACACCGCGACGGACGCTGGCGAGGTGCTGGCCTGGGTGGGTCTGTTCGCGCTGATCCTCTCGCCCATCCTCGGACGCTATCTCAGCCTGGTGGATACGCGCTGGGTCACCACCTTCTCCTTCGTGGTGTTCGCCATCGTGTTCTACATGCGCTCGCAGTTCACCACCGGCGACAGCTACTGGGAATACTCCATCCCCACGGTCATCCAGGGTATCGCCACCGCGACATTCTTCATTCCGCTGCTGGGGATCATCCTGGGCGGCCTGCCCGCGCATCGCATTGCCGCAGCGTCGGGCTTGTCGAATTTCGCGCGCATCACTGCGGGCTCCTTCGGGACGTCCATCTACACTACTTGGTGGATCAACCGCGCCGACCTGCACCACGAACAACTGGTCACGCACATCTATGCGGGCAGTCCGATAGCGAGTCCGGTGATTCAAGGCATGCAGGCGCAGGGCTTCAGCTACGAGCAAGCACTGGGCGTGATCAACCGCCTGATCGACCAACAGGCGTATACCCTGGCAGTAGATGACATGTTCCGCCTTAGCGCCTGGCTATTCGTTGCCATGGTGCCGCTGGTCTGGCTGATCAAGACGTCCAAAAGCTCCGCAGGCAGCGATGCTGCAGCAGGCGCACATTGACGTTCCCCAAAATAACCCGAACAGGAGGTCAAAATGCATCGCAATACGTTCCGAAAAACAGCCATTGTTCAACCAACAAGGCGCCAGGCGACCCGAGGGGGACAGTTTCTACGCCCGACGCTCGCCGCCGCAATCCTTGTGACTGCCGGTCTCGCGCAGGTGCAAGCCAATGAACTCTCCGCTCTCTGGGGCGTCGGCAAAGTTGGCTACGACAACGCCACACTGGCCTACCAGACCGGTGCGCTCTGGACGCATGCGTTCGCACACAGCAGTCTCGATGTCGTGCTCGAAGGCTCGGTCGGTCGGGTCACGGGGCCGTCGGATTCCGCACACCGCAGCCTCACCCATGTCGGTCTCACGCCGTTCGCACGCTGGTGGTTTACGCCGCAGTCTGCGATGGAGTTCGGCATCGGCGCCAATGTGTTCTCGGGCACCTATATCGGCAGCAAGCAGATCTCGACCGCCTATCAGTTCGGCGACTCCATCGGCGTGCTCCACCGCTTCGCGGACACGCCATGGACTCTGGGCGCGCGCTTCACCCACTATTCCAACGCCGACATCAAGCGCCCCAATCCCGGGCAGGATTACCTCCAGCTTCGCTTGGGCTACAGCTTCAACTGACCATCGCCAATCCTGGTCGGCAGGGGTGCGGCACAATGCGCACACCATGCCAGCCAGCCCCCTCGAACCAACCCGCATCATCGCCATCCGACATGGCGAAACCGACTGGAACGCCACCTCGCGCATTCAGGGCCATACCGACATTCCCCTGAACGCGCGCGGGTTGGAGCAGGCGCAACTCGCCGCCCGGGCGCTGGCGGATGAAGCCATCGACGCGGTGTACGCCAGCGACCTGCAACGCGCCTGGCAGACCGCCGAAGCCATCGCTAGGCCCCATGGCCTGCCAGTGGTGCGAGACCGTGCCCTGCGCGAACGCTGCTTCGGTCAATTTGAGGGCTACAGCTTTGCAGCGCTGGAGCCCCTGCATCCCGAACTCTGCACCCGCTGGCGCCACCGCGACCCGAAGTTTGCTGCCCCTGGCGGGGAAACTCTGCACGACTTTGCCGCACGCGCCCAGGCCGCTCTGCGCCAAATTGCCGCACGCCATCCCGGTCAACTGATCGTGGTGGCCGTGCATGGCGGCGTGCTTGACGCTTTCTACCGCGCCGCCACGGGGCAGAATTTGCAGGCGCCGCGCAGCTTCGAACTGCGCAACGCCGCGCTCAACCGCCTGCTCTACGCCCAAGGCCAGCTCACGCTGGTGGGCTGGGGCGACACCGCACATCTCGACAGCAGTTTGAACGAGGGAGTGGAGTAATGCATATTTCGCGCGTTTTTCCTGTCATTCGCGTCGGACCGGGCGAGCCAAATCGTTAGACTGCAGTCACATCATCACGTCCCCCAATTCGTCATGACCGCATCGCGTTCTCCGTTATTCCTCCCCCTGATCGGCTTTTTTCTGACGCTGAGCAGCGCCACCGCGCATGCCGGTCTGGGCCACCCGCTGTCGGAGGCAGTTCACGACGGCCACCCGGCTGGTCAGGTGCAAAGGTTTTCGGCGCAGGCGACGGCAGGCACATCGGCCGGCACGTCCGCCGTGCAGTCGCAAACGGTGCAGACGCCGCAAGGCATCACGGTCACTGAATATGCCGACGCTGCGGGAACGGTGTTTGCCCTCACCTGGAAAGGTCCATTTAAGCCCGACCTGCAGCAGCTCCTCGGCACCTACTTTGCGCCCTTCCTGCAAGCTGCAAAGACGCAGACGCAACAACTCAATGTCTCCATGGTCCAAGGA
>JBAUTC010000410.1:0-15329 GCA_049582025.1 Thiomonas sp. | reverse complement strand
CCGCTAGTCCATCTGACGGTTGCGTCGCCCATTCCCGATTCCGGCCAACACTGTAAAAAGGCACCCGGTGAAAGGTGGGCAGCAGAAGGATTCAGGGAGCGCGTGGCGGAGTTGTTCGCCGATGCGTTGCCGTCGAAGCCAAGCACGGAAACCCGGCGCGCGGGTCTGACGACACCCGGCACTGGAGTTCCACGCAACTAGGGTCGTAGACCGGAAGCAACTTCACGGAATCGGGGACTGACGTGCGCCTAGTCGTTCTGCAGCATTCCCAGGTAGGTCGATTCCACTTTTGGATCGTGCAGCAGTTGTTCGCTGGAGCCGTGCAGCGCGACTTCGCCGAGCTCGAGCACATAGCCTTCGTCGGCGGTCTGCAATGCGGCGCGCGCGTTTTGCTCGATGAGCAAAACGCCGATGCCGGCGTCACGCAACTGCCCCACGGCATGCAGCACCTCGCGCACGATGCGTGGCGCAAGGCCGAGGCTCGGCTCGTCGAGCATCAGCAGTTTGGGCTTAGCCATCAAGGCGCGGCCCAGTGCCAGCATCTGGCGCTCGCCGCCCGAAAGGGTCTGGGCAAGTTGGGTGCGGCGTTCCTTCAACCGCGGAAACAGCGCGTAGATCTCGTCAAGCATCTGGTTGCGCTTGGCCTTGCCCTCGCGCCTGTTGCGAAAGCTGCCGAGGATGAGGTTGTCCTCCACGCTCATCGAGCCAAAAAGGTCGCGCTTTTCCGTCACCAGCCCCAGTCCCATGTCGACCAGACGCTTCGGGTCGGCATGGTCGCAGATCTGTCCGTCGAAACGGATGCGTCCCTGACCATGCAGCAGCCCCATGACTGCCATCAGCAGCGTCGTCTTGCCTGCGCCATTGGGTCCGATCACCGTCACGATGCGACCCGCCGGCACGCGCATGTTGACCTGCCGCACGGCCTGCACCTTGCCGTAGTTCACGCTCAGGTCCTCGATTTCCAGCAGGGCGTCGCTCATGCTGCGGCCTCCTCGACCCCACCGAGATAGGCCTCGACGACGGCCGGGTGCTTGCGGATATCCTGAGGCAAGCCTTCGGCGATTTTTTCGCCGAAGTCCATGACCACCACGCGGTCTGCAAGGTTCATGACAAACTCCAGATCGTGTTCAACCAACAGGATCGCCAGGCCCTCGGCACGCAGCTTTTCGAGCAACTTCGCCAGCCCCTTTTTCTCCAGATAGCGCAGACCAGCGGCAGGTTCGTCAAGCAGCAGCATGCATGGGTCGGCGGCCAGTGCACGGGCGATTTCGACGATGCGTTGCTGGCCCAGCGGCAGGCTGCCGGCCGCGTTGGTGGCGAATTCGGCAAGACCGCAGCGTTCGATCTGCTCCCAGGCGGTGGACAGAATGCTGGCCTCCTGCTTGCGGTCGAGCCGCCACGCTGACGCGATGAAGCTTTGGCCCCCGCGCAGATGCGCGCCCAGCGCAACGTTGTCCAGCACGCTCATGCGCGGCAGCAGCCGTACGTGCTGGAAGGTGCGACTCAGGCCCAGGGCCGCCACGGAGCGGGCGTCGGCGCGATCGACGCGCTTGTCCAGGAAATGCACTTCGCCGCTGGTGGGCGGGTTGACCGCGGAGATGCAATTGAACAGGGTGCTCTTGCCAGCGCCATTGGGGCCGATCAGGGCGAGGATTTCGCCAGCCTTGACCTCGAAGCTGATCGCATTATTGGCCAGCAGGCCGCCAAAGCGCTTGCTCACCTCGCGCACCGAGAGCACGGTGCACCCCTTCGGCGGCTTGATCTTGGACGCCAGCGGGGCTGCAAGAGTTCGGGGCACAGCCGCGGCACCGGATTGCTGCCAGCGCGCACCGAGATGCCTCAACCATGGCCACAGTCCCTCGGGAGCACGCTGCAGGATGAGAATCATCAGCACACCGAACACCAGACCCTCGAAGCTGCCGCTCTTGCCCAGCAAGCCGGGGAGCACGTCCTGCAACCACTGGCGCAACATCGAGAACACGGTGGAGCCCAGCACCGCGCCCCACAGATCGCCCACACCACCGATCACGCCCATGAACAGATATTCGATGCCCTGGCCGAGCGAGAACGGCGTGGGGTTCACAAAGCGCTGCATGTGAGCGTACAGCCAGCCCGACACGCACGCATATTGCGCAGCCAGGACGAACAGAATGGTCTTGAACCAGGATGTATTCACGCCCATGGCCTCGGCCATCAGCACACCGCCCTTGAGTGAGCGCATCGCGCGGCCTTCGCGCGAGTCGAGCATGTTGTGCACGGTCCAGATGATGGCCAGCACCACAATCCAGATCAGGTAGTAGAACTGCCGCCCGGTTTCGATCGCCCAGCCGAACAGGTGCAACGGCGGAATGCCGGTCAAACCGGTCTGGCCGCCGATGGCCTGCACATTGCCGAACACGAGGTAGATGCTCAGGCCCCAGGCCAGCGTCGACAGGGGCAGGAAGTGCCCGCTCATGCGCAGGGTGATCCACCCCAGCACCAGGGCCGCGAGGGTCACAATGACGAGCGCGGCCACGAGCGCCAGCCACGGATTCCAGCTCGAGACCGTGGTGAGGTAAGCCGTGGTGTATGCCCCCATGCCGACAAAGGCGGCCTGGCCGAAGCTGGTGAGCCCGCCAACGCCCGTCAGCAGAACCAGACCGAGCACGACGATGGACGCCAGGCCGATGTAGTTCAGCAGCGTGACGCTGTAGCTGCCCAGCAGCCAGGGAGCTGCGGCGAGCAGCGCAACAAAAAGAGCCAGCAGGATGTCGCGCGGCTTCATGCCTCATCCTCCTCGACGTGATGTGTGCCCAGCGAGCGCCAGAGCAACACGGGCAGGATCAGGGCAAACACGATCACATCCTTGTAGGCGCTGGCCCAGAACGAGGAGAAGGATTCGACCAGGCCGACGAACACCGCACCAGCCGCTGCGGCCGGGTAGCTGGACAGGCCGCCGATGATCGCAGCGACAAAGCCCTTGAGGCCGATGACGAAGCCGCTGTCGTAATAGATGATGGTGGTCGAGGCGATCAGAATGCCTGAGAGCGCACCGATGAGCGCGGCGAGGGTGAACGCCAGCTTGCCCGCAAATTCGGTGGAGATACCCATGAGTTGGGCGCCAGTGCGGTTGACCGCGGTCGCGCGCAGCGCCTTGCCGTACAGGGTGAAGTTGAAGAAGGCGAACAGGCCGAGCACCAGCACGACGGACAGGCCGATGATCCACAGCGCCTGCCAGTCCACCGGCAGACCCGCGAATGTGAAGCTACCGTCGGTGAACGCCGGCACGCGCGAGCCTTCGGGTCCGAACAGATACAAACCCAGGCTGGTGAGCGCGAGGTGCAGCGCAACCGACAGCAGCAGCAGGGTCAGCACCGAAGCCTGCGCGACAGGCTGATACACCAGGCGATACAGCAGGGGGCCGAGCGGCACTGTGACGAACAGGGCCAAGAGAATCTGCCCGAGGTAGCCGATCCGGTCGAGGGGCAGCGCGTACGCCGCGAGCAGCGCGGCCGCGGGCCAGCCAAGGTCGAGCGCGAGCGCACGCCAGAGCGCGGCGCGGTGTCCGCGCCGGGCCAGCACCCAGCCGTCAAGCACTGCGGCGGTTGCGCCGAGCACGACGAGCAACCACACGATCTTGGGGACGTTGCCGGCGTGGATGCTGACCAGCGACAGCGCGCCAAGGGTCATCAGTTCCCCTTGAGGAATGAAGATCACCCGCGTGACGACGAAAACCAGCACCAGAGCCAGGGCCAGCAGCGCATAGATCGCCCCGAGCGTGATGCCGCTTTGGCCGAGGTAGAGTCCAATGTCAAAGGTCATGAGATCAATTCGGATACTTGAGGAGCGTCCACATGCCGTGTCCGATGCGCGCCACGACCACTGCCCGATCGTTGAGGCCGTTGCGATGACCCGGACTTATGGCGCAGCCATCGCTAGCGCAACCGCGGTGGCGAGAACAGGTTTGGCATGCTTCATGTTTGTCTCCTGCATCAAAAGTGGCCGCGCTTTCGCGCGGCCACCATCGTTGCACAGAGCCTGTTACTTCACCATCTTCCAGGTTCCATTCTCGATCCGCACAATGGCTACAGCGCGGTCGTCGAGGCCGTTGTGATCAGTCGGGCTCATGCTGTAAATGCCGTCAGCACCGGCGATGTTCTTCAGGCCTTCGAGTGCGTCACGCAGCGCCGCACGAAATCCCGCCAGATCTGACGGTTGAGCCGTCTTCAAGGCAACCGGAATGGCGTGCTCGAGCAAGGTGCCGGCATCCCAGGCATTGGCACTGAACTGCGAGAGCTGGTTCTTCCCGTAAGCGCCTTCATAGGCGTTGGCGTACTTCACCGCCGACTGCTTGATCGCGCTGTCCGCAGGCAACTGCGCGGCCACCACGCCGGGAGAAATCGGCAGGATGGTGCCGTTGCAATCGGCCCCGCAAACCCGCAGGAAGTCGGGATTCCCCACGCCGTGGGTCTGGTAAATCTGGCCTTTGAATCCCACTTGCTTGAGCGCACGCTCCGGAAGTGCTGCGGGCGTGCCGGATGCACCGATCAGCACGGCTTGCGGCTTGGCCGCCATGATGTGCAGCACCTGGCCCGTGACCGAAGTGGCGGTGCGGTTGAAGCGCTCGCTGGCAACGACGTCGATACCGGCTGCCTTGCATTCGGCGGCGAAATTCTTGAACCAGTCTTCGCCGTAGGCGTCGCTGAAGCCGATGTAGGCGACGGTCTTGAACTTGTTCTGCACCATGTTCTTGACCACTGCGCGCGCCATCAGTCCGGTGGTCTGCGGGGTGTTGAACACCCACTGACGATTGCCCTCGACCGGGTAGACGATGCTGCGTCCTGCAGCCAGGGAGATGTTTGGCGTCTTGCCACCGCCGACGACATCGATCATGGCCAGCGAGTTCGGCGTGATCGACGAGCCGATCACGATGTCGACCTTGTCGTCATCGATCAGCTTCTTGGTGGCCTTGACCGCGGCTGTGGGATCGGAGCCGTCATCCATGAAGATGTAATCCATCTTCTGGCCGGCGATTTCCTTCGGGAACAGTTCCACCGTCTTTTTCTCGGGAATACCCAGCGAGGCTGCGGGTCCGGTAGCCGACAGCACGACCCCGACCTTGATGTCGGCCCAGGCCGATGCGGTGGTCGCCAGCGCGACGGCCGCGGCGATAACAAGTTTGGCATGCTTCATGGTTGTCTCCTCTTGGTGGATAAGTCCGCGCATTGAGAGCGGATCTCGGTGCTTCAAATGGTTTCAGTCAACGTGCAAATTCGGTGCGGCGTGGCGTGCCGTCTGTTGCGACACATCCTTGTCCGCCACACCGCCGCATGCCACCCGAAGCGCCTGGCGCAAAACGCCGAGGTCGCCAAGGTGGTTGGCCAGAACGAGAACCAGTCTGGCGTCAAGCAACGCGCTTTGCTCGGCATCCAGTCCCTCGTGGGCCTGCAGCAGTTCGGCATAGAAGGCATCGGCGGCCATGTGTGCATAGGGCGACGCGGCAGCCGGGTCATGAAAATTTGGGGACAGGATCAGTGGCATCGGCAAAGTCTCAATGTGCGCAGGCGTGGGCGAGTGCGGCGCGGACGGCCGCGCCGTCAAACCTGCGCCAGCGTGCGGCGATGTGCTGGTCCGGACGGATCAGGTAGACCGTCCCTTCGTGCGCGTCACAGCGCTGCGCGGCGAGATGTTCGACGTCGTGCAGCACCAGGGCGCAATCGGCGTGGCAGGGCTGTTCGGCAAGGACGATGGAACGCACCATCATCGCGCCTGAAGCGAGCTCGGCCATCTCGCTGCGCACCTCCGGCGACAGTTCCTCGGGACGATCGGTGAACAGTAGCAAGGTGAAGGTGTTGCCGACATGGTCGAGCAACCAGGACCGCTTGCCGCCGAGTTCCACCGGCGCATCGTCCAGCGGCGAACCTGGGCGCAACAGACAGTCGAAGCGGTCCCGATCCGGGGTGTTCAGCGGCGAATCCCAGTGGTGCGTCGGCGTCGACAGCCGACCCGAATTGACCAGCAGTCGGGCGAAATCGTGGTGCGCAGCGAGTTGCAGGGTGGCATCGCGATAGCGTTGCGCCACTGGCGACTTCGGCGTGATGAAATCGGTCGAGCGGGTGGAATTGGTGATGTTCTCCTCAGCCGCCTGGATGCGCTCGCTGTCATAGCTGTCGAGCAGTGCCTCAGGAGCGAGCCCGCGCATCACCAGCTCGAGCTTCCAGATCAGGTTGTCCACATCCTGCGCGCCGGAGTTGGCGCCACGCGCCCCGAATGGCGAGACCTGATGCGCCGCGTCGCCGGCAAACAGCACATGCCCATGGCGGAACTGCTGCATGCGCCGGCATTGGAAGGTGTAGACACTGACCCATTCGAGCTTGAAATTCACCGTGCCGTAGCCTTGGTGATCGAGCATGGCGCGAATGCGCGGGATGACCCGCTCAGACTGCTTCTCAGCCTCCGGATCGGCGTCCCAACCCAGCTGGAAATCGATGCGCCAGATATCGTCGGCCTGCCGGTGCAGCAGGACCGACTGCCCGGGATGAAACGGCGGGTCGAACCAGAACCAGCGCTCGGCGGGAAACGAGACGTCCATCGACACGTCGGCAATCAGAAAACGGTCGTGGAACACCTTGCCCTCGCTTTCGAGCCCGAGCATTTTGCGCAAGGGGCTACGTGCGCCATCTGCGGCGATCACCCAGTCGGCTTGCAACACGTACGCGCCGAGCGGAGTGTCGACCTGCAACTCGACGCCGGCACCCAGCGCGTGCATGCCGACCACCTGGTTCTTCCAGCACAACGCGATGTTCGGGAGCTCCTGCGCGCGGCGCACCAGGTCGTCTTCCAGGTAGTACTGCTGCAGGTTCACCATTCCGGGGCGGTGCTGCCCGGCAATGGGAAGCAGGTCGAAGTGATAGACCTCGGCATCGCGATGAAACACCCGGCCGGTGTTCCAGGTCACGCCCTTGGCGACGACCGGCTCACCGACACCAAGCCGGTCGAAAATTTCCAGGGTGCGCTTGGCGTAGCACAGGCCGCGTGAGCCGAGACTGACTGTGTCGTCGTCGTCGAGCAGCACCACATCGATGCCCCGCTGCGCGGCGTCGATGGCCGCAGCCAGCCCGATCGGTCCGGCGCCCACGATAACAAGCGGAACACGTTGCGCGGGTGCGCCGATCTGCACGACGCGCGGCAAGCTGGTCGAAAAATGGGGGTAGGTGAATCGTGCGGTCATGGCAGTCGGGGCCCGCTCAGCCTTCGAGAGTCTTCCACATCTGCACATCGCGCTCGGCGGTCCAGATGCGCGGGTCGGGGTAGGCGCTCGCTTCGTCGTAGGCCCGGGACACGTCAAACGGCATGCAGTGGTCGAAGATCACCCACTGCCCGTATTTGACCTTGAGCTTGGCGTAGACCTCCGCGTACACCTCCCGCAGGGGTGTCTGCGCCCGGGCGCCCTCCTGCACTGCGGCGAACAGCTCACTGACAAAATCGCGCGTGCCGTCGAGCCCGGCCTTGACCTGCTCGGCACCGCGCAACGCATCACCACGGCCCGGCACGAGTTGCAGCGGTTCGAGGGCTGCGAGCTTTTCCAGTGTCTGCGGCCAGTCCTGAAAATACGCGTCACCGGCATAGGGCGTGGCGTTGAATTCGACAAGATCACCGGAGAACAGGGTGCGCTCCTGCGGGAGCCAGACAATGGTGTCGCCCTTGGTGTGGCCGCGGCCGGGATGAAGGATCTGCACTTCGAGCTTTCCAAGCCAGATCGTGACCGCGCCATCAAACACCAGATTCGGCCAGGTCAGCCCGGGCGGCACGGATTCGACCGCCTGGAACAGGCGCGGGAACCGGCTGATTTCGCTGGCCTTGTCCTGCTCACCGCGCTCGCGGATGAGTTCATACGTGGGCCGACTCGCGATGATCTGCTGCGCGCCGTAAGCGCTGGCGCCGAGTACGCGCACTGCGTGGTAGTGGCTGAGCACGACATAGCGGATCGGCTTGTCGCTGACTTCGCGGATGCGGCGGATCACGTCCTGCGCCATCCCCGGTGTGGCCTGGGTATCGATGACCATCACGGCGTCATCACCGATGATCACGCCAGTGTTGGGATCCCCTTCGGCCGTATAAGCCCAGGCATGCTCGGACAACTGGCTGAACGTGATTTCCTTTTGTTCAAGATCGGCCTGAGAAGCGAAAGCCTTCTGCATTGAGGGGGTCTCCGTATGGACAGCGCAACCCGTTTGAATTGCAATGATGTAATAAGATCAAGCTTAGTGATTGTCTAACTCATTAGCATACGTAAAAACCCGACCGTGAGTCTTCCAATGCCTTCCGAAGATGAAGTCCGCAGCCCTCGCGGCATCCAGAGCGTCGAGGTGGGTGGGCGCCTTCTGCTTGCCCTGGCCCACGTTGGCCGTCCGCTTGCCCTGAAGGATCTGGCGCAGGAGGCCGACATGGCTCCTGGGAAGGCACACCCTTATCTGGTGAGCTTCGGCAAGCTCGGCCTGATCGAGCAGGACGCCGCCGGGCGCTACGGCCTGGGGCCACTGGCCTTGCAGCTCGGGCTCATCAGCCTGCAGCAGTACGACCCGGTACGCCTGGCCACCCCGGCACTGATCGAACTGGCCCAAGACACCGGTCACACTGCGTCGATGGCGCTGTGGGGCAACCGCGGTCCGACCATCGTGCGGATCGAAGAAGCTCCAAGCGCGGTGCACGTACACATGCGCCCGGGCACCGTGGCCAGCGTGCGCAACACGGCAACCGGCAAAGTCTTCGCCGCGTTCGTCGGACGCGAACTGCTGTTGCGCGCCTTGGCCGACGAGGCTGGTCGCGACCCCTCCCGGCCCGCGCTGCGGATCGAAGCGAAGTTTGCGGCCGAGCTGGCCGAAATCCGCGCACGCGGACTCAGCCTGGCCATCGACAGCACCCTCCCCGGCATCAGCGCAATGGCCGCCCCGGTCTTCGACATCAGCGGCCGCATCGTGATGGGCTTGACGGTGATCGGCCCGTCCATGGTGTTCGATTCCGCACCCGACGCCGCGCTCGCCCGGACCTTGCGCAGCACGGCGCAGGCCCTGTCGCGCCGGCTCGGTTCTCCGCTGCCGCAACCTGGCGTCTGACATTTCGAGCATACGCATCGGGCCTCAGGCGGCGGCTTCGCGCTTGGCGACCAGGGTGAGGATGTCGTAGCTCGCGACGAGCTCGTCATCCTGGTTGCGCACCTCGACGTCCCACGCCACCACGCCCTGTCCGCGTCCCTGCGCATCAGTCTTGCGCCGGTCGATTTTTCGTTTGCACGTCAGCCGCGCGCGGATGGTGTCGCCAATTTTCACGGGTTTGACAAAGCGCAGTGTGTCGAGCCCATAGTTGGCCAGCACCGGTCCCGGAGCTGGCGACACGAACAAGCCGGCTGCGGCCGACAGCACGAAATAGCCATGCGCAATGCGCTGCCCGAATGGGGACTCGCGCGCTGCGATCTCGTCGAAGTGCATATAGAAATAGTCACCCGAAATGCCGCCGAAGGCAACGATGTCGGCTTCGGACACGGTGCGGCGGTGCGTCAGCAGCGATTCGCCGATCCGCAAGTCTTCGAAATGGCGACGGAAGGGATGGAGGTCGGTTTCGATGCGCGCGGCTCCGCGCACGTATTCACCCGTCACCGCGGCGAGCATGGTCGGCGAGCCTTGGACCGCGGCGCGCTGCAGGTAATGCGTCACTGCGCGCAAGCCACCGAGTTCCTCGCCACCGCCGGCGCGTCCCGGGCCGCCGTGCTTGAGCTGAGGCAACGGCGAACCGTGGCCGGTCGACTCCCTTGCCGCTTCGGCGTCGAGCACCAGGATGCGGCCGTGATGCACCGCGGCCTTGCGCACGACATGCGCGGCCAGGGCCGGGTCGCGGGTGGCAAAAGTGGCCACCAGACTGCCCTGTCCACGCGCCGCCAGATGCACGGCCTGGTCGATGTCGTCGTAGGGCATCAGCGTGCTGACCGGACCGAACACCTCCATCTCATGAACGAGGGCGGCGTCGCCCGGCCGTTCACACGCAAGCAGCGTCGGCGCGACGAAGGCACCGCTGTCGCCGCGTCGCCCCTGGCCCTGTGTGGTTCCGTCATACACAACACTGCACACCTCGCGCATGCGCTGCAGGCGGCTCAGCACGTCGTCCTGTTGTGCGCGGCTGGCCAGCGGCCCCATCTGCACCCCGACGTCGCGTGGGTCCCCAACGGCGATGGCCGCGAGCTTGGCACTCAGACGCTGCGCCATGGCATCCATCCTGGCGCGGGGAACGAAGATACGGCGGATGGCGGTGCACTTCTGTCCGGCCTTGACGCGCATTTCGCGCGCCACTTCCTCGGCGAACAGGTCGAATTCGGCGTCGCTCTCGCCCACGTCGGGCGCGAGGATGGCGCTATTGAGCGAGTCGGCCTCGGCATTGAACGTCACGCCGCGAGCGAGCAGGTTGGGATTGGCGCGCAGTCTGGCTGCAGTGTCGGCCGATCCGGTGAAGGTCACCACGTCCTGACCGTCGAGCCGGTCGAGCAGATCGCCGGTTGAGCCGATGACGAGTTGCAGGCTTCCGGCGGGAAGTCCGCCCCACTGCAGCATCAGCCGTACCAGGGCCCAGGTCAGGTAGGACGTGCTCGACGCCGGCTTCGCGATGCAGGGCATGCCGGCGAGGAAACTGGGGGCGAATTTTTCGAGCAGGCCCCACACCGGAAAGTTGAAGGCATCGATATGCACGGCCACGCCTTCGCGCGGCACCAGGATATGGCTGCCGACAAAATGGCCCTTCTTGCCCAGCGCGACCACCGGACCTTCATGCAGCACGTTGCCGCTCGGCAGTTCGTTGCCGCCAATACTCGCGTAAGCGAACAGCGTGCCGATTCCGCCTTCGATATCGACCCAGCCGTCGGCGCGGGTCGCGCCGGTGTGGGTGGACCAGGTGTAGAGCTCTTCCTTGTGTTCGCCCAGGAACTTGGCCAGCCCCTTGAGCCGTAGCGCCCGTTCCTGGAAATCCAGTGCCAGCAATCCACGGACACCTTCGGTGCGCGCGTACTGATGGGCCGCCGCGAAGTCTGGCATTTCGGCGTGCGTATGGGCCACTGTGGCGTCGGTCGCTGCATCGAGCAGCGCGGTGCCGGCCGAGGCGCCAATCCAGGATCCACCCAGATGGCTTTGGAGAATGGGAGCGGTCATCGTCGTATCCAGATCAAGAGAAGTCAGGGACGTTCGAGCGCAAGCGCGACGCCCTGCCCCACGCCAACACACATCGTTGCCAGCGCGCGCCGGCCGCCGATGCGTTCAGCTTGCCGCAAGGCGGTGAGCACCAGCCGTGCGCCGGACGCGCCGAGCGGATGTCCGATCGCTATCGCGCCGCCATTTGGATTGACGCGCGCATCATCGTCGGCCAGCCCAAGTTGCCGCAGCACGGCGAGCGATTGGGCGGCAAACGCCTCGTTGAGTTCGATCGCATCGATCGACGCCAGGTCCCAGCCAATGCGGCCGATCAGCTTGCGTGTGGCAGGCAATGGGCCGATACCCATGATGCGCGGCTCGACCCCCGCGCTGGATGCGCCGACCACCCGCGCTCGCGGCGTCAGGCCATAGCGCCGGACTGCGGCGTCGGATGCCACCAGCAGCGCGCACGCGCCGTCATTCACGCCCGACGCGTTGCCCGCGGTGACGGTACCGCCTTGGCGCACCACGCCCTTGAGCTTGGCGAGTTGTTCCAGCGTGGTGAGCGGGCGCGGATGTTCGTCGTATTCCACGCGTACGGTCTCACCTTTGCCCTTGGGTACATCGACGGGAACGATCTCGCCATCGAAAAAGCCCGCTTCCTGCGCTGCGGCGAAACGCTGTTGCGAGCGCAGCGCGAAGGCGTCCTGATCGGCGCGGCCGATTGCGAATGCGTCGGCAACGTTTTCCGCCGTCTCGGGCATCGAGTCGGTGCCGTAGCGCGCTTTCATCGCCGGATTGACAAAGCGCCAGCCGATGGTCGTGTCCTCGATCGCGACGCTGCGTGAAAATGCCGCGCCCGCCTTGTGCATGACGAAAGGCGCCCGGGTCATGCTTTCGACGCCGCCTGCAATGACCAACTCCGCCTCGCCCGTGCGGATGGCGCGCGCGGCCTGCGCCACGGCCTCAAGGCCGGAACCGCACAGTCGGTTGACCGTGCACCCCGGCACGTCCACCGACAGGCCGGCGAGCAATGCGACCATGCGCGCCACATTCCGGTTGTCCTCGCCAGCCTGGTTGGCGCAGCCGTAGTACACCTCGTCGACCGCCGCCCAATCGACTCCGGGATTGCGTTCGACCAGCGCGCGGATCGGCACGGTGCCAAGGTCATCGGCGCGCACCGAAGCCAGCGCGCCGCCATAGCGCCCGAACGGGGTACGGCAGCCATCGACAATCCAGGCCTGGGGTTCAGATGACATCAAGACGATCTCCTCTTTCGGTTGGGCGCGTTTGCGCCTGCAGGCGGGTCACGCCATTGAGAAACAAATCGGCGACGAGCGGCGCCAGATCGGAGTAATCGAGTCGCTGGCCCGGCTTGAACCAGGTGAACAGCCAATTGATCATGCCGAACAGCAGCATGGCCAGGGGCTTGTCCAGCGACTGCGTTGCGAGATCGGGGCGGACGGCGGCGACGCATGCGGAAAAATGCGACACCACCTCGCGCTCGATGCCGAGAATGCGATCGCGGTCGGGGACGTCGAGAAAGCGCACGTCCTCGGTCAGCACGCGATGCGCGTCCTGCGCACTGGCGTACTCGCGCACGAAGCGGTCGATCAATGCCGGCAGGCGCGAGGCGCAATCGGGATGCGCCACTTCGACCTCTTCGACCACGGCGAGCAACTGACGCACATGGCCTTCGGCGATTTCGATCAGCAGCGCGTACTTGTCCCGGAAGTAGTGATAAAGCGCAGCCTTGGACAGACCGCAGGCGTCGGCGACCTCGTTCATCGAGGTCGCCACAAAGCCCTTGCGCGCAAACAGCCTCGCCGCCTCGGCAAGCATGGCGGCGCGCTGATCGTCGTAGCCGGCAGAACGTCGTCGGGCCATGTCAGCGCGTCCCGGCCGGCAGCAGGAGCGCCGGCATCCGCCTCGGGCGCAGCACGCTGCACGAGGGTGAGAGCCGTTCCATGTCAGCGATCATCGAACGACACTTCGACGTGTTCGGTCAGCGGGTGCGCCTGGCAGGTGAGGATGAACCCAGCGTCAAGATCGGCCTTCTCGAGTGCGAAGTTGCGATCCATCCGGACCTGCCCCTTCAGCAGCCGGGCGCGGCAGGTGCCGCACACGCCGGAGGTGCAGGAAAACGGCAAGTCCATTCCAGCGGCAATGGCCACGTCCAGAATGCTCGGATCGCCCTTGCGAAACTGCACTTCCCGCTGCTGGCCGTCGCGGGTGACGACCACCGTGCTGTGCGCCGCGTCGAGTGCCTGCGCCTCGTGCATCACAGCGCCGGCGCCGTCCGCCGCCTGCGGCACGCCGAAGCGTTCGATGTGAATGCGTTCAGGAGGCAATCCGGCGGTGACCAGCGCGGCCTCGGCCTCGTCGTTCATCTGGAACGGACCGCAGACGAAGGCGTGGTCAATCGCCTGTGGGCGAATCACCCGTGACAGGAACTGCGCAACCCGCTCGCGCCCGAGCATGCCGTGGTGCAGCGGCGATTCGGCCGCCTCGTCCGAGAACACGTGATGCACTTCCAGGCGGGTGACAAACCGGTTCTTCAGATCGTCGAGTTCTTCCTTGAACATGGTCGAACGCAGACTGCGATTGCCGTACAGCAGGGTGAAGCGACTGGCAGGCTCGCGGCCCAGGACGGTCTTCATGATCGACAGCACCGGGGTGATGCCGCTGCCCCCGGCGATGCCGAGATAGTGGCGCTGCGAAGCCGGGTCGATCGGGACGAAGAATCGCCCCTGCGGCGGCATGATCTCGAGGGTGTCGCCGCTGTGCAGATGCTCCGCGATCCAGTTGGAAAACACGCCACCGCGCACCTTGCGCACGCCGATGCGCAAAACACCGTCATCGACTCCGGAGCACACCGAATAGGAACGCCGCACTTCCTTGCCGTCGATGTCGGCGCGCACGTTCAGGTACTGCCCCTGGGTGAAGGCAAAGCGGTCGGCGAGTTCCGCCGGGACATCGAAGCTCACGATCATGGCTTCGTCGGTGTCGGGCTCGACGGCGCGCACCTTCAAGGGGTGGAAGTGAGTGTCCATGCGTCAGTGTCAGATCGGTTTGAAGTGTTCGAAAGGTTCGCGGCAGGCGCGGCAGCGCCACAAGGCCTTGCAAGCGGTCGAGCCGAAACGCGACAGCTGCTCGGTATCGGCGCTGCCGCAGTGCGGGCAGATCAGCGGGCGATCAGCAGCGCGGACGATACGGATCGGAGCCAGGCCGTCGGTGGCCGCGGTCTGGGTATGCGGCGGCGCAATGCCGTATTCCTGCATCTTGCGCAGACCATCGGCGCTGATCCAGTCGGTGCTCCACGCCGGAGCAAGCCGCGTGGAGGTCCGGACCGGCCCGAGCGACGCGGCATTGAGCGCCTCTGCAACACTGCGCTCGATGAGTTCGGTGGCGGGGCAACCCGAATAGGTCGGCGTGAGCACGACTTCGAGACTTCCGTTTTCGCCCTCGCACACCTCGCGCACGATGCCCAGGTCGCACACCGACAACACGGGGATTTCCGGATCCGCCACGGTACGCAGAACCTCCCAGGCCTGTTCGGTGCGCAGGGACGTTGCGTCCTGGTTCACCATGCCCCCGCAGGAAAGCTGCGCTGCAGATACTGCATGGTCGCCAGCATGTGGCCCATGTGCTCACTGTGCACACCCTGCCGCCCGGTACTGACAAACGGTGAGTCCGGTGGCACCTGCAGGCCCGCGGCGTCGAGCGCGATCTGCATGTCGGCCAGCCAGGGTTGGTGCAGATCGGCCCAGGCGGGGCCCAGTCCGCTGGCTGCCGCAGCATCGTCGACCGCGTCGCGCACGAACAGTTCACGGGTGTAGGGCCACAGCCGATCCAGCGCGATTTCGACCCGGCGCCGCGATTCGGCCGTGCCATCGCCCAGGCGTTCGAGCCAGTCGGCCGCATGCACGTGGTGGGACCGCGCCTCCTTGACGGCCTTGCCCGCGATCGCTGCGAGCGCGCTGTCCGATGATGCGCACAGCTTGCCCCACAACCGTTCCAACAGCGCGGCCACCATCAGGTTGCGCACCGTGGTCACGGCAAAGTCTCCACGCGGCAGTTCGACCAGGGTCGGGTTGCGGTAGTGGCGCTCGTCGCGCAGGAAGGCAAGTTGATCTTCGTCGAGCCCCTTGCCATCGATCTCGCCGACGCGGGTGAACA
>JBAUTC010000409.1:0-5996 GCA_049582025.1 Thiomonas sp. | reverse complement strand
GCCCAGCGCTGCGCCCTGGACGCGGGCGACGGTCGGTTTCGGACAGGTTTCGATGCGCGACAGCATCGCGGCGAAGCGGCGCGCGTCGGCCAGGTTCCAGTCAACCGAGGCCGTGCTGGCGCGCTGCATCCACTGCAGGTCAGCCCCGGCGCTGAAATGGCGGCCATCGCCGGCGAGCACGACGACGCGTACCGCGGGATCGTCGGCGAGGGCCGCGAACATTTCATCGAGCTCGACGATCATTGTTTCGTCGAAGGCATTGAACACAGCAGCGCGCGACATGGTGACGCGCGCGACGCCATTGGCGTGACGCTGCAGGCTGAGGGTTTGCAGTGGTGGCATCAATAGGTCTCCAGATGTAGACGACCCTGCATTTTCAACGACGCGGCCAATTGCTCCCAGTCCAGCCCTGTCTGCGACGCAACGTCGCGTAGCGCCAGCATGACGCCATCCTCCATGGCCTTGAGGCCGCAGACGTAGATGTAGGTGTCGGGCAGGGCGAGCAGCGCACCGAGGTCGGCGGCACGTTCGCGCATCACGTCCTGCACGTAGCGTCGCGGTTGTTCGGGCACGCGCGAGAACGCGAAGTTGATATCGATGAAGTCCCTGGGAAGGTTCTGAAGCGGGCCGAAGTAGGGCAGTTCCTGCGGCGTGCGTGCGCCGAAGAACAGCGTCAGGCGACCGCCGTCGAACTTGCCAGAGCGGCGCAGTCGGCGGCGCCATTCGGTCATCGCGCGCATCGGTGCGCTGCCGGTGCCGGTGCAGATCATCACGATGTTCGAACGTGGGTGGTTTGGCATCAGGAAACTGGTGCCGAATGGGCCGATGACCTCGACCGTGTCTCCCACGCGAAGGTCGCACAAATAGTTCGACGCCACGCCACGCACCGGCTGTCCTGCATGATCCTCAAGCACCCTCTTGACCGTCAGCGACAGGTTGTTGTAGCCCGGGCGCTCGCCGTTGCGCGCGCTTGCGACCGAATACTGGCGCGCGTGATGCGGGCGCCCTGCGGTATCGACGCCGGGAGGAACGATGCCAACCGACTGCCCTTCCAGTACCGGGAAGGGCATCGCGCCGAAGTCCAGCACGATGTGGTGGGTGTCGTAGCCGCGTCCGACCTCGGTCACACGCACGTTGCCGGAGACAGTTGCGGTGATCGACTTCTGCGTGGCCTTCGGGCCGTACAGGTTCGTGTAGGCGTGCGCCGCGGACCAAGGTGGCATGGTCGCGCTGAAGCTGCCGCCGACGAACGGCGCGTCGCCTCCGGCTGACTGCTGCGTCAGTGCGGGGTCGGCGGATGCGGCCGTTGGCAGCGTTGCACAAGCGGCGTCAGCGTCGATCTCGGCGGGCAGTTCGTCCCAGCTGAACTGGGCGTCGATCGTGTGTGTGTGTGTCGCCGGCATCTGACGCCAGTTGTCGATCGCGCCGGTCGGGCAGGGCGGCAGGCAGGCAAGGCACTGGTTGCATTTCTCGGCATCGACCACGTAGTTGCGCGCGTCGTGGGTGATCGCGCCGACCGGGCATGTGGCCTCGCAGGTGTTGCAGCGAATGCAGATTTCGGGGTCGATCAAATGCTGGCGGATGACGGTCACGGCCATGTCCATCGCGGGCTCCGGAAAAATGAGGCTGCACGCGCCCGGAGGGACACGCGCGGCGAACAGCAGTCAGTTAAAGCGCACGTATTCGAAGTCGACCGGCTGGCGGTTGATGCCCATCACGGGCGGCGCAATCCAGTTGGCAAACTTGCCCGGTTCGGTGACGCGCCCCATCAGGGAGGCGACAAAGGCTCGGTCGCCGGACGTGGGCAGCCACTGGTCCTTGCGGATTGCCCATTCGGCATCGCTCAGCACCCGACCGTCGGGCGACACCTTCACCCCGGCCAGGGTGCCGATGCTCCGGTTGAATGCCTTGTGCGGTGCACTGAGACGGAATGGGATTCCGGCCTTTTCGATGACTTTGTTCCAGCGACCGATTCCGCTCGCACTGTCGGTGATGTAGTCGTCGCGCAGCACCTCGTTGAGCGCGTTGAGCATCGGCACCTCCTTCTCCGAGATCTGTCCTCCCTGGACATCGAGGATCTTGTAGCTGTGACCCTTGAGCGTGTGATCGTCTGTCCGTTTTCCTTCCTCGAATCGGCCCTTGAGCCCGCTCGAGTAGAAGGTTGCGGCGTTGCTGGACTGGTCGGCACCGAACAGGTCGATGGTGACGCTGAAGTGGAAATTCAGGTAGCGCTGAAGGGTCGGAAGATCGATCACCCCGGCGGCGCGGAGCTTGGCCGGATCGTCTGTCTTCAGTTCGTTCATCACCTGGCATGTGCGCTGAATGACGCGGCTCACACCGGACTCTCCGACGAACATGTGATGCGCCTCTTCGGTGAGCATGAACTTCGTCGTGCGCGCGAGCGGGTCGAAGCTGCTTTCGGCCAGGGCGCAGAGCTGGAACTTGCCGTCGCGGTCCGTGAAGTATGTGAACATGAAGAAGGACAGCCAGTCTGGCGTCTCCTCGTTGAAGGCCTGCAGGATGCGCGGGTTGTCCTCCTGGCCGCTGCGGCGCTCCAGCAGCGCCTCGCCTTCCTCGCGGCCGTCCCGGCCGAAGTACTTGTGCAACAGATACACCATGGCCCACAGGTGTCGACCCTCCTCCACGTTCACCTGAAACAGGTTGCGCAGGTCATAGAGGCTGGGGGCGGTGAGGCCCAGGTGGCGCTGCTGCTCGACCGATGCCGGCTCGGTGTCTCCCTGGGTCACGATGATGCGGCGCAGGTTGGCGCGATGCTCGCCGGGAACATCCTGCCACGCGTTCTCGCCTTTGTGGTCGCCGAAGTGGATCTTGCGATCCTGCTCGGCCGGGTTGAGAAAGATGCCCCAGCGGTATTCGGGCATCTTGACGTAGCCGAACTGTGCCCAGCCCTGCGGATCGACGCTGACTGCGGTACGCAGGAAGACATCAAAATTCTGGGAACCATCGGGCCCCATGTCCTGCCACCAGTTGATGTAATTCGGCTGCCAGTGTTCAAGCGCGCGTTGCAGGGTGCGGTCTTCGCTCAAATTGACGTTGTTCGGGATTTTGTCGGTGTAATCGATGCTGGACATGATCGGTATCTCCGGTGAGTGGGTGTAGGACTGACTTGCGGTGAGACGGGCGAAGGTTCAGACGCGGTTCCAATCGAAGGCGGCTTTGTCGCCCTTGCCGTAGACCTTGAGCGCGCCGCGCTCGCCCACTGCGTTGGGCCGCTGGAAGATCCAGTTCTGCCAGGCGGTGAGTCGACCGAACACGCGGGTAAACATGTTTTCCGGGCCGTTGAAGCGCAGATTCGCCTCCATGCCGGTGAGGGCGTCGGGCGACATCGCCGCACGCTCTTCCAGGGCGATGCGGACTTCGTCAGCCCAGTCGATATCGTCGGGGTTGCGGGTGTTCAGTCCCAGGTCGTGTGCGGCATCGGCGTCTAGCAATTGGCCGATGACCGCGTGTACTTTCTCCAACGCAACGGGGTCGCCGTAGAAGCGTCGCTCCAGGCGACTCTGGCCGGTGACCATGGGGTAGAGGCCGAAGTTGGCCTCGCTCACCGCGATCCTTGGCGCGCGCTCCGGGTCGTCCGGGAGCGCGAGGTGGTAGATGCGGTCGCAGACAAGGGCCAGTTCGAGCAAGGTGCCGGCGAAGCAGGACCCCGGTTCGATCAGCGCGAACAGGCTCCGCGACGACACGTCGAAGCGGCTGAAGGTGCGGCGCAACAGGCCGATGGTCTCGCGCACCAGCCAGTGGTCGCGGTGGGCCAGAAGCGTTGCGTCGGTCGCCAGCACTGCTGCGGCATCGCCTTCGGTGCGCAGGATCCAGGTGCCGATGTCGAGTTCGTTGGTGCGCATCGACAGGATGGCGTCGTCGAGTTCCCGGGCCATGCGCAGCGGGTACCAGGCAGCCCCCAGTGCTTCGATGGCTGCAGTGTCGGACGGCTGCGGGCCTTCGGGGCTTTTGACAGTGAAGGTTGCGGTGCGGCGTGCGCGGTCAATCTCCACCGTCACGCAGGAGTAGCGCAGGGCGTCGTCCGTGATGACGCGGTCCAGCGGCTGGAGGTGTACGCCACTTGCATCGTTCGGGCGCTTGCTCTGCTCGCCCAACTGCAGCGCGCGCTCGCGCACTGTCTGCTCGAATACGGCCGGCTTGGCGATGGCATCAACGAGTCCCCATTTCACTGCACGCTGACCACGCACGCCCTCGGAGGTCGTGCAGAAGATATCGGCCAAATCGTGGCGCACGCGGCGTTTGTCGGTCATGCGGGTCAGCCCGCCCGTTCCTGGCAGCACACCCAGCAGCGGCACTTCGGGCAGACTGACGGCGCTGGAGTGGTCGTCCACCAGCAGGATGTTGTCGCAGGCCATGGCCAGTTCGTAACCACCTCCGGCGCAGGCGCCATTGACTGCGGCGAGGAATTTCAGGCCCCCGTCGCGCGAGGAGTCTTCCAGGCCATTGCGGGTTTCGTTGGTGAACTTGCAGAAATTCACCTTCCAGGCATGGCTGGAGACGCCGAGCATGAAGATGTTGGCTCCCGAGCAGAACACCCGGTCTTTCGAGCTGGTGATGACGACCGTGCGCACGGCAGGATGCTCGAAGCGGATGCGGTTGACGGCATCGTGCAGTTCGATGTCGACCCCGAGGTCGTAACTGTTGAGCTTCAGTTTGTATCCGGGCCGCAGTCCGCCCTCCTCATCAAAGTCGGCGGCGAGGGTGGCCACTGGTCCGTCAACGGAGAGAGTCCAGTGCTTGTATTGAGAGGGGTCGGTCTGATAGTCGACGTGCGGCGAAGCTGTCACGGCATGCTCCTAGGTTTCGGAAAGAAAATGCATGTTATTAATATGCATCATAATGCAGACTCATTCCGGAAACAAGCAATTTACTGCTTGTTTTGGCTAGGGTTTATCCCAGGTGCAGGTCCTCGCGCACGACCTGCCTGAGATTGACGAAAGTTTCCTGCAGCGGTTGCGCGCTGGTATCGATGCTGAAATCGGCCTTCGAATAGAACGCGGCGCGGCCCGCCAGGATGTTCTTCAGATCCTGCATTGCCTCGCTGCTGGCTGCCATCGGGCGCAAGTCGCCCTGCGCCAACACCCGTTTCATATGGTCTTCCGGGGTGGCTTGCAACCAGACCGTCGTGCAGTGCTGCAACAGGAGGTTGAAGGTCGATGGGTCGGATACCAGGCCTCCGGGAGTCGCGATGACGACCTCGGCATGAATCTGAATGGCTTCTTCGAGGGCGCGCCGCTCGTAGCGGCGATAGGCGTTCATGCCGTATAGAGACTGGATCTCGGCGACGCTGCAGCCCGCGAATTGCTCGATTTCGCGACTGAGTTCGACGAAGGCGAAACCGAGATCTTCCGCCAGCATGCGTCCCAGGGTTGACTTGCCGGCGCCGCGCAATCCGATGAGCGCGATGCGGGCGCTGCGATGTGCGTTGTCGCCGCCTGTGCCGAGCATCTCACCGACAGCGGCGCGCACGCGGCGCAAAACGGTCTCGTCGCGATTTTCCAGCAGCTCGCGCAACAGCAACCATTCTGGCGATGTCGTGGTGACGTCGCCGAGCAGCTCGGCGAGTGTGCAATGCAGTGCCTGCGCGACCTGCAGCAAGACCAGAATCGACGCGTTGCCGACTCCACTCTCCAGGTTGGCCAGATGGCGTTCGGAGACATCGGAAGCCAGCGCCACAGCCTTGCGCGTCAGGCCGCGACGGGCGCGAAGCGCGCGCACGCGCTCGCCCAGGGCGAGTAGAAAAGGGTGGCGCTCGCCATTCGCGGGAGCGCAGGCAACGTTATCTGCATGCAATATAGTGCTTGACATCGAGTTTTTGGCTCTCTAAAGTGCTGAAACGCACAATACTGCATATTCGGGCTTGCGACAAGCCTCTGTGCCATCGAGGAGATCACACTATGGACAAAGCTGATCTGCATCAACAGGTTGAAGACATCACCGCGCGCATCGCAGGACATGCGCTCGATTCCACGCTG
>JBAUTC010000408.1:0-2366 GCA_049582025.1 Thiomonas sp. | reverse complement strand
AAGGTGCAGGCGGGTCCGGTCCAGTCGTCCAGCGGCGGCCTGATCTTTCTCGCCATCGGATTTCTCCTGATCTCCGCTTACACCTTTTTCGGGATCATCCGGGCGCAATGGCGAGGTTCACGCGGCGCGCCAGCAGGGGCATCGAGATCCGCGTCAGAACCACCGGCTGAGGACAATCAGCGCCCCGACGCCACTTGACGCGGGGTCGTGCTCAAAGCGCAGCGTCCACCAGGATGATCTCGGTATCCTCGACGGCCGTGATGTGCAGGGACGGCTCATCGCGCAGTGCGGCGCCGTCGCGGGCGTTGAGCACGACTCCGTTCAAATCGACCGTCCCCTTTGCGGGCACTAGATAGCCCGCCCGGCCTTGGTGCAAAACGTAATCGATCGATTCCCCGGCCTTCAGCGTGGCACCGAGCACGCGCGCGTCGGCCCGGATCGGCAAGGCGTCTGCGTCGCTGTCGCCTGGCATCCCGCTCGCCAGTACGACGAAGCGGCCCGAGCGATCGTGTTTGGGGAACGGCTTGGCCGCCCACACCGGAGGCCCGCCGCGTACGTTGGGCATGATCCAGATCTGGAAAATCGTTGTAATTCCGGGTTCACGGTTGAACTCGGAGTGCCGGATCCCGGTGCCAGCGCTCATCACCTGCACATCCCCCGCTTCAGTACGCCCGCGGTTGCCCAGGCTGTCTTCATGTGTGATGGCCCCTTCGCGCACGTAGGTGATGATTTCCATGTCGGCGTGCCCGTGCAAGGGAAAACCGGTGCCCGGGGCGATGGTGTCGTCGTTCCATACGCGGAGCTGGCCCCAGTGCATGCGCGCAGGGTCGTGGTAATCGGCGAATGAAAAGTGGTGCTTGGTGTCCAGCCAGCCATGATCGCCGCCGCCAAGGCTGGCCAAGGGTCGATGTTCAATCATTTGTTTCTCCGGATGGTTCCTCAAAGACTTGCCGCATGATGGCGCAAGTGATCTTCCATGAACGTGCTGACGAAGTAGTAGCCGTGGTCATACCCGGCATGTCGGCGCAGACTCAATGGCTGGCCCACCTCGGAACACGCCAGTTCGAGCAGATGCGGATGCAATTGCTCCGGCAAGAAGGCGTCCGCCAGGCCCTGGTCGATCAAAATGCCCTTGGGATAGAGCGGCGGCAAACCGCGCGCACCGCGCCCTTGGATGAGTTCGGTGGCGTCGTGGGCCAGCCAGGCGCTTCGATCCGTCCCCAGATAGCCCGCGAACGCCTTCTGCCCCCAGGGGCACTGCGTCGGTGCACAAATTGGCGCGAAGGCGGACAACGACCGGAAACGGTCCGGGTGCCTGTACGCCAGCGTCAGCGCCCCATGCCCGCCCATGGAATGCCCCATCAGTCCCAGGCGCTGCAGATCCATCGGCAGGTGCTGGGCCAGCATGGGCAATAGCTCGTGCAGGAGATAGCTCTCCATGCGCCAATACGTCGCCCAGGGTTCCTGGGTTGCGTCCAGATAGAAGCCCGCGCCAACGCCGAAATCCCACTGATCGGCCTCGCCGGGCACCCCCGCCCCGCGCGGGCTGGTGTCTGGCGCAATGAGCGCGATGCCGAGTTCCGCCGCCACGCGCTGCGCGCCGGCCTTGATGACAAACGTCTCCTCGTTGCAGGTCAGGCCGGCGAGGTACATCACTGCAGGCACAGGATGTTGCGTCTGGCATTGCGGCGGCAGGTACACCGCAAACCGCATGGGCAGTCCGATTGCCGTGGATTGATGCTGATAGAAACGCTGCTCACCGCCGAAGCAGCTGTGCCGACTCACCAGCGTCGGCGCGGCGGAAGCGGATTGTTCATGCATCGCATCTGCCCCCGGCATCAGAACAGCACCACGCCACGAATGGATTCGCCGCGTTTCATGAGGTCGAACCCCTTGTTGATGTCTTCAAGCGGCATGGTGTGGGTGATGAGCGGATCGATGCTGATCTTGCCGTCCATATACCAATCGACGATCCTGGGCACATCGGTGCGACCGCGTGCCCCGCCAAAGGCCGAGCCTTCCCACTTGCGTCCGGTGACCAGCTGGAACGGCCGGGTCGAGATTTCGGCGCCCGCCTCTGCCACGCCGATGATGATGCTGCGCCCCCAGCCCTTGTGCGTGCACTCCAGCGCCTGGCGCATCACCTTGGTGTTGCCGATGCACTCGAAGCTGTAGTCGGCACCGCCATCGGTGAGTTGCACGATGGCGTCGACCACATTGCCGCCAGCCGCCTCGATGTCTTTCGGATTGAGGAAGTGCGTCATGCCGAACTGACGCGCCATGGCTTCGCGTTCGGGGTTGAGGTCAATGCCGATGATCTTGTCCGCACCCACCATCTTCGCCCCCTGAATCACGTTGAGGCCGAT
>JBAUTC010000407.1:0-2771 GCA_049582025.1 Thiomonas sp. | reverse complement strand
GCTTCAATCATGGATTTCATCAGTTCGAAGGCATTGAGCACGCCGCCGAAACCTGCTTCGGCATCGGCCACGATGGGAGCAAAGTAGTCGATATAGCCTTCATCTCCCGGCTGCTTGCCTTCCATCCACTGGATCTGGTCGGCGCGAGTGAGGGTGTTGTTGATGCGTTTGACCACACTGGGCACCGAATTGGCCGGGTACAACGATTGGTCGGGATACATCTCGCCAGCGAGGTTGGCGTCTCCCGCCACCTGCCAGCCCGACAGATAAATCGCTTGCAGACCGGCTTTGATCTGCTGCATGGCCTGATTGCCGGTGAGCGCGCCCAGGGCGTTGACGAAGGGCAGGTCGTGCATCTGCTTCCACAGACGGTCCGCACCGCGGCTGGCCAGCGTATGCTCGACCGTGAGCGAGCCGCGCAGGCGGACCACTTCATCCGCGCCATAGCCACGCTTGATGCCTTTCCAACGCGGGTTCTGCGCCCAATCCTGTTCCAACTGTGCCACTTGCTGTTCGCGGTTTGCCATCTGGTCTCTCCGGGTGAATGAAAAATCGATGGGATCAGCGTAATGGACTTTTGCAACGCAGCATAGTCTTATGTCTTATAGAAGAGATAAATTTACTTCAATAAAAATCAATATCTTAGAATTCATTTTCCATAATACGGAACAATTTTTTGCTCCATGAAAGCTTGGTCTCCCGCATTGCGGCAGACCAATTTCATATCACGGCGGCACCGTTTCGTATTGCGAAATTACGCCCAAATTCGACCGCACCGCACCTGACTCCAACCACGATGTCCCAGCAACAGACCGGCGCCAAAATGGCCGACAAAAAGCCCCCTATCCCCGCAGAACCTCGGGGGCCGCAGCATCTGACGGAGTTGTTCCAGGTGTTCAATAGCCTCACCATGCTCGGCGTTGGCGGCGTGCTGCCGTTTGCACAGCGCATCCTGGTTGAAGACAAGCGCTGGCTGCGCACCGATCAATTTGTCGAAATGCTCAGTCTCGGTCAAGTGTTGCCAGGCCCCAATCTCATCAATCTGGCGCTGATGGTGGGGCAGCATTTCTTCGGCTGGCGCGGAGCCGTCGTGGCGCTGGCAGGCATGCTGGCTGCCCCCCTGGTGTTGATCTTTATCGTCGCCATTGCCTACGCAAGCTACGCTCACGCGCCCTTGGTGGCACATGCGCTCCAGGGCATGTCGGTGGTGGTTGCCGGGATGGTGATCGCCATGGGAATCAAACTGCTCCCGGCGGTTCGCCACCATCCGTCCAACTGGCTCTGGGTGGCGCTGGCCTTTGCCGGCGTGGGCTTGTTGCGCATCAATCTGTTGTGGATCTTGCTGGCGCTCGGGCCACTGGCGGTCGCACTGGCCTGGCTGCGGATTCGGAGGAGTTGATGCACACGCTCTCCATCACGGCCTTCTTCGCGCATTTCCTGCTGTGGTCGCTGCTCTCCGTAGGCGGAGCCATCGGCCTTCTGCCCGATATGCACCGTTATCTGGTGGCGGAACAGCACTGGATCACCGATGCGCAATTCACCTCGGCGCTGGCGCTCGGGCAGGCGTCGCCAGGGCCCAACATGATCCTGTTCGTCGCGCTGTTGGGCTGGCAGATCCTGAGCCTGCCGGGTGCTCTAATGGCGACTATCGGTCTGATTTTGCCGTCCTCCCTCATCACCGTGGCCTATTTTCGCTACAGCCGCATCCACAAAGACCGGTTCTGGGTGCGAGCGATGCACGACGGCATGGCGCCGATCAGTGTGGGGCTGCTGCTCTCCTCCGGTTGGCTGCTGGCGCGGCAGGAGACGACCAGCTGGCCGCGAACGGTGCTCATCCTTATCTCCATCGCACTGGTTGTGCGCACGCGCCTTAATCCGCTGTGGATCCTGCTCGCTGGAGCGGCACTCGGAATGCTGGGTTTCATTTAGCGAGAAAACAAACCATGCTGAAACGCCTGTCTTCATGGCACTCCAACCCCGTGTACACGGTCGAAACGCTGAGGCGCATGGAGACAGCGGCGGCAGGTTCCCTCCCCCCGCATACCCTGATGCAGCGCGCGGGCAAGGCCGTGGCGCGTCTGGCACAAGCGCGCTTCCCGCACGCGCGCCGCATCGTCGTGCTCGCTGGCACCGGAAACAACGGCGGTGACGGGCTCATCGCTGCCGTCCAGTTGCGACAGGCGGGACGCGACGTGCACGTCCTTGCCTGCGGCGCAGCGTCACTCGATGACTGGATTTCACGCCTGCCCGAAGATGCCGCCTGGGCCTGGGGAGAAGCGCAGGCGGCACGGCTACCCTGCTCCGCGATACGGCAAGCCGATGCCCTGCCCGCCGCCGATCTCTACCTGGACGCCCTGCTTGGCCTCGGGTTGACCGGCCCGGTGCGCGAACAGACTGCCACCGTCATCCTTGCGCTCAACGCGCAGATCCAGACTCCCGTGCTCAGCGTGGATCTGCCATCGGGTCTGGATGCCGACCGGGGCGTCTTCCACAATGTCTGCGTGCACGCCACAGTCACGCTCAGTCTGCTCGGTCTCAAACCCGGCGCGTGCACCGGCCCTGCGGCGCCCCTGTGCGGGGAGCTGTGGAGTGATGATCTGGACGCCGTCGCGCACACAGCCACCGCTGATGTGCGACACACTACGGCGCGGCTTGGGCGCGACAAGGCGGGGCCCTTGCTACCCAATCTCGCGCGGGCAGCGCACAAGGGCCAGCGCGGCGACGTGCGCGTCATCGGCGGCGCGGCAGGCATGACAGGCGCAGCCCTGCTC
>JBAUTC010000406.1:0-3279 GCA_049582025.1 Thiomonas sp. | reverse complement strand
CATCAGGAATCATGGGCTTGAGCCACGCGCCGCCCACCGCCCACTGAATGCCGACCTGCATGAGCGAAATGCCGATGATGGTGATCACCGACCCGGTGACCACGGGCGGGAACATGCCCATCAGGCGACAGGCAAACGGCACGATCAGGAGCCCGAACACGCCAGCTGCGATGATGGCGCCAAATATGTCCTGCAGGCCCATGCCCGGTGTCGCGGCAATGGCGATCATCGGCGTGACGGAAGCGAAGGTCATGCCCATCATCACCGGCATGCGAATGCCGAACCAGGGCGTCAGTCCCAGCGACTGGATGATGCTGGTGACGCCGCAGATGAACAGGTCCGCGGTGATCAGCAGTGCGACCTGCTCCACCGGCAACTTCAGCGCCGTTCCGATGATGAGCGGCACCGCCACGGCGCCGGCATACATCACCAGCACATGCTGAATGCCCAGCGCGACCAGCTTGCCTGCGGGCAGCATCGCATCAACCGGATGCGGTTCGTCGCTCGGTGCGGCACGCACACTTGCCTGAATCATGATGGTCTCCTTCAGGTGTGGTGACGAACAGCGTCGCTGCCGCGAATCAGGGCTTTGCGCCCTCTTTGACCCATTGGCCGATTTCCGCGCGCTCAAGATCGGTCATCTGCGTCGCGTTGTTCAGCGGCATGGCCTTGAGCACAACGACCTGCTGATAGATGGCCTGTGCATGGCTGACGATGCCCTGCTCCGAATCCAGCCGCACGCCTTTGCCTGCCGCGGCACCGGTGTGACACATCAGGCAACGCTCCTGCACCATGTGCTGCACCTGCTCAAACGAAACCGGCTTGCTCGCGGCCAACACCGGCTGCGGCTTGGGACTCAGTGCGACGGCCACGCCAAGAATGATGGCCACTCCGACCAGCCAGTACTGCCACTTCCACGCGCCCTTGTGCTTGAGCACGAAGAACTGGCGGATCAACGCACCTGCAAGCATCATCAGCACCAGCACCAGCCAGTTGTTCGGCGCGTCGTAGACGAAGCTGTAATGGTTGGACAGCATGGCGAACAGCACCGGAAGGGTGAAGTAGGTGTTGTGCACGCTGCGCTGCTTGCCGCGCTTGCCATCCATCGGATCTGGGGTCTTGCCAGCACGCATGGCAGCCACTACCCGGCGCTGGCCAGGGATGATCCAGAAGAACACATTGGCGCTCATCGACGTGCCGAGCATGGCGCCGATGACCAGAAATGCGGCGCGCCCGGCGAACAGGTGGCAAGCCATCCAAGCCGCGAGCACCACGTACACCGCCACCAGAATGCCGACGGTCCGGTCCCCGTTCCTGCCCTGGCCAAACAGGCGGCAGATGCCGTCATAGACCAGCCAGCCAACGACGAGGAAACCCAGCATGGCTGCGACTGCCAGCCCCGGCGAACTCCAGTCGAACACCCGTGGATCGACGATGAAAATGCCCGCGTGGTAGAAGTACAGCACCGACAGCAGGGCAAAACCCGACAGCCAGGTGGTGTAGCTCTCCCAGTAGAACCAGTGCAGGTGCTGCGGCAGGTCCTTCGGTGCGACCATGTATTTCTGCGGGTTGTAGAAGCCCCCGCCGTGCACCGCCCACAGTTCGCCATCCACGCCCTTGGCCTTGAGGTCAGGGTCTTTGGGCTGTTCCAGGCTGTTGTCGAGCCAGACGAAATAGAACGAAGAACCGATCCAGGCAATGGCCACGATGACATGCAGCCAGCGCAGCAGCAGATCGGCCCAGTTCATCGCATAGGGCAAGACGGTGGACATCATGTCGCTCATCATGACTTCTCCAATAGGTCATATCAAAACGACTTCCGCCACTGCAGGCTCTGCGAAAGTCAATCAGATCGCGTGCCACCCAGGGGTGGCGCACCGCTCTGCGGCGATCCTTGGTTGAGGGGCCCCGGGCACACTCAACTGCCGCGGTAGGTTGAATAACTCCAGGGTGAGACCAGCAAGGGAACGTGATAGTGCGACCGGGCATCGGCCACGCCAAATTCCAGCGGAATCTGATCGAGAAACACTGGCTCGGAAAGCGAGAGACCCAGCGCCTTGAAATACGCGCCGATATGAAAGACAAGCCTATAGCGTCCTGCTTGGAAAGCTGTGTCTTGCAGGAGCGGAGCGTCACATCGTCCGTCGGCATTGGAGCGGACCGAGTCAAGCAGCACCCAAGACTTGCCGCGTTCTGCATAAAGATCGATCAGCACCGAAGCGGCGGGACGTCCATGCGCAGTGTCGAGAATGTGTGTGGTCAATTTTCCCATGGTCAATCTCGCTTCATTGCATACAATCAGTACTTAAGTTGTATGCTATTGCAAACCTGCAGGAATCACAACAAACGCCATTCGGGCATGGTTGCACACCATGCATCAAGCAAGCGTCATGCCGGAAGACGCAGTCAGGAGTGAATCGATGAATGCACGCAGCAACACGGCTTTGAAGCCTGAGCACACGCCCGTCGCGGCGATCGGCGCAGGCGTGGCGCCAGACCATCCCCACGCTGACTCGACGCAGACCATCGTCACCGCCATCACCGCTGCGATCATTGAGCACCGGTTGTCTCCCGGCGCCAAGCTCACCGAGCAGAAAATCGCTGCCATCTATGGCGTGTCGCGCACCATCGTGCGGCAGGCGCTCTTTCAACTTGCGCGGGATCATCTCGTCACGCTGGAGCCAGCGCGCGGCGCATTTGTGTCGCAGCCGTCGGTCGAGGAAGCGCAGCAGGTTTTCGCCGTACGGCGCATGCTGGAACAACATCTGGTGGAGGAATTTTGCGACAAGTCCACCGCAGCGGATTTTCGCGCCCTGCGTACCCATCTCAAGCAGGAACAGGCCGTGGTTGGACGTGTGGACGTCACCGGCCGCACCCGTCTCCTCGGTGACTTTCACGTCCTGATGGCGCAGCGCATCGGCAACCACGTTCTGGCGCAGATTCTCTCGGAGCTGATCTCGCGTTGCGCGCTGATCACCTTGATGTACCAGTCTTCGCGCGCCGCGCAGCATTCCTCCGACGAGCATCTGGACATTCTCAAGGCGCTCGAGGCGCGCGACGTGCAACAGGCCAAGGCGCTGATGGAAGCGCACCTGCTGGCCACTGAAAGCAGCCTGCTCTACCACCCGCGCACCAGCAACGCCGACCTCGCGGCGGCGCTGCTCCATGACGCGGCCTGACCCATTCCAAGCCCATGACTCCCCCCTATCCCCGCGACCTCCTCGGCTATGGCCGCAACCCGCCGCATCCGCGCTGGCCGGGCCGCGCCCGCGTGGCGCT
>JBAUTC010000405.1:0-1593 GCA_049582025.1 Thiomonas sp. | reverse complement strand
GTAAGCCGAGCCCTGACGCAAGCCGCCCGTGGTGTTGGCCGCGGCCTCTCCGGTGTAATTGGCCGAGAGCGTCAGGCCGTTGCCCAAGGCGTACTGACCCGGAGTGCGCGCAGCGGCAGCTTGCGCGGTGCCGCTGCCCATCAGCAGCAAGGCGGCGAACAGGCCGGTGCGCTTCAGTGCGGTGGAATGCTTCATGGAGGTCTCCTTGGAAATCGATCGGATCAGGCAACGGTCTTTTTGAACACGCCCAGCAACACGGCGCTTATGACCGTGCCGACAACGAGGGCCACGACATACATCGCTAGGTGGGTCACGGCGTTGGGAATGGGCAGGACAAACACCCCGCCATGTGGCACCCGCAGTTGCACGGCGGCTACCATCGAGATTGCCCCGGCGATCGCCGAGCCGATCATGTTGGCGGGGATGACGCGTAGCGGATCACGCGCGGCATACGGAATGGCGCCTTCGGTGATGAAGGACAGCCCCAGCAGCCCGGTGGCACCCCAGGCCTCGCGCTCGTCGAAAGTGAAGCGACTCGGAAACAGCCGGGTTGCCAATGCCAGGGCCAACGGTGGCGTCATGCCGGCGGCCATGACGGCAGCCATGGGCGTGAAGAGCTGGCTGGCCAGCAGCCCGGTGGCGAAGGTATACGCTGCCTTGTTTACCGGGCCGCCCATGTCGAACGCCATCATCGCGCCTAGGAGCAGACCGAGCAGAATGGCGCTTGCGCCCTGCATGCTCTTGAGCCAATCCGTGAGGAAGGCAAGGGCATGCGCCACTGGCGTGCCGACCACATAGATCATCAACAGCCCGGTGAACAAGGTGCCTAGGAGCGGCAGGATGAGAACCGGCTTGAGCCCTTCCAGATGCCGGTTGAGTTTAAGGTGGCGGTTGAACCATTCGGTGCCGTAACCAGCGATGAAGCCCGAGACGATACCGCCTAGAAAGCCTGCGCCGATGGATGAAGCGATCATGCCCCCGATCATCCCGGGAGCAATGCCCGGTCGGTCGGCGATGGAGTAGGCGATGTAGCCCGACAGTGCAGGAACGATGAGTACGAAGGCTGCCTTGGCGCCGATCTGGAACAGCGCATAGCCTAGCGTCCCCGCGTGCTCCGGCTTGAAGACGTAGATGCCGCCCAGCGCGAAGGAAAGGGCAATGAGCAAGCCGCCTGCTGTGATGAACGGCAGCATGAAGGACACCCCGGTCATCAGATGCTTGTAAGGCCCAGTGCGCAGTACTGCAGCCTTTTCACGTTTGGCAGACGAGTCGAAGGTGCTGCCGCCCGCCGGGGCCATCACCTGCGCTTCAGTCAGGGCGCGATTCACAAGAGCCTGCCCGTCCTGGATGGCTGGCTTGGTGCTGGTCTGCAGTACCCGCTTTCCCGTGAAGCGTGACAGATCAACTTGCCGGTCTGCGGAGATGAGCACCACATCAGCCTGGGCGATGTCGTCGTCCGTCAGCGTGTTTTGCGACCCGACGGAACCCTGTGTTTCCACCTTCACCGCATGCCCCAGCGCCTTTGCCCCCTGCTCGATGGCTTCGGCGGCCATAAATGTGTGTGCTATCCCAGTTGGAAAGGAGGTGATGGCG
>JBAUTC010000404.1:0-1533 GCA_049582025.1 Thiomonas sp. | reverse complement strand
TGCTCGCAGGCATAGTCCATGGTCACCACGCGGTAGCCTTCCATCGCCGCCTGCAGCGCACAGATCGGGTCGACCTCGGTCACCCACACCTGGGCGCTGAGGGCACGCAGCGCCTGGGCCGAACCCTTGCCCACGTCGCCATAACCCGCGACCACGGCGATCTTGCCGGCCACCATCACGTCGGTGGCGCGCTTGATGCCGTCCACCAGGCTTTCGCGGCAGCCGTAGAGGTTGTCGAACTTGCTCTTGGTGACGCTGTCGTTGACGTTGATGGCCGGGAACCTGAGTTCGCCGCGCTGGTGCATCTGGTAGAGGCGATGTACGCCGGTGGTGGTTTCTTCGGTCACGCCCTTGATGTGCCCCAGGCGAGTGGAATACCAGGCCGGATCGACGGCCAGCTTGGCCTTGATCGCGGCGAACAGCACGCGTTCTTCCTCGCTGGTCGGGTTGTTGAGCGCGGCGGCGTCGGTCTCGGCGCGTGCGCCCAGGTGCAGCAACAGCGTTGCGTCACCGCCATCGTCGAGGATCATGTTGGAGTAACCACCGTCCGTCCATTCGAAAATGCGATGGGTGTACTGCCAATAGTCTTCGAGCGATTCGCCTTTCACCGCGAACACCGGGGTGCCGCTGGCGGCAATCGCGGCGGCGGCGTGATCCTGCGTGGAGAAGATGTTGCACGAGGCCCAGCGCACCTGCGCGCCCAGCGCCTGCAGCGTTTCGATCAACACCGCGGTCTGGATGGTCATGTGCAGACTGCCGGTGATCCGCGCGCCACGCAGCGGTTGACCGGCGGCGTATTCCTCGCGGATGGCCATGAGCGCGGGCATTTCGCTCTCGGCAATGGCAATCTCGCGGCGACCCCAATCGGCCAGGCCGATGTCGGCAATACAAGAATCGGGGGAGGTTTTCAAATCGACCACAGCGTTCATACAAACTCCGAACAAAGTGGCCGGGAACGGATGCGCACCGCATCCCGCGCCCGGCACGGGTTGGGTGAGCGCCGTTGAAGGAAAGCCGCCAGCTTGGGGCGGCCTGCGATCAATGTCCCGAGCCTGGCGACGGCGCCGTGACCGGCCTGCCGTGCGTTGCAACGCTCCTCGGGAAGCCCTGCATTCTATCGATTTGCGGCTGGCACGCATAAGATGCCCGCACGCGCCACATCCGGCCGCACACCCGCCTTCCCCACCCGCTTGACGCCATGCGCCCCCAGCCGGTTCCCGCTTCCTCCCCTTGGGGCCGACGCCTGCTTCTGGCACTGTGCCTGCTGCTGGCGGGACCAGGCTGGACACACGCCGTCGCGGCGGCACGGCAACAGCCTCCTGCTCTCCTGCTCGCCGAAACGACCGCGGGACAACTCGATCCGGCGCCCTACTGGGTGAGCGAAAAACTCGACGGCGTGCGCGCCATCTGGGACGGGCACCAGCTGCGCTTTCGCAGCGGCCACATCGTGCCAGCGCCCAGCTGGTTCACCGCCGCGTTGCCACCACAGGCGCTTGACGGCGAGTTGTGGATCGGGCGCAGCCGCTTCGAGCA
>JBAUTC010000403.1:0-6931 GCA_049582025.1 Thiomonas sp. | reverse complement strand
CCCCATCCCCGTCGTGCCAGCGTTGCCGGCCCCCATCCCAGCGCTACCACCGACACCTCCGCCGCCGCCTGCCCCGCCGCCACCTGCCCCGCCGCCAGCAGCGAAGGCAGAGGTCACGAGCATGGCGAGCGCCGACACAAGGAATGATCTACGCAACATTGAATTTTTCATCATGAACTCCAGAAAATTGATCCACAGCGATGAGGCAATTACTCACCTCGGGTTGCATCATGTAACGCTTCATTTTTAGGTGCCTCCTTGCGCCATGTCAAAGAACGCCCCTTTCTGTTGGCGCGGAGGCCATATTGAGCCAGTTCAGGGCAATGCGCCGACTGGGCCATGAACCGCCAGAATCGGTAGGGAGTCCGTCCTGTCTCTGACGGGGCTGGGTTCGCAAGCGGTTCAGCACAAGGTCGGTAAGGTGGCCCACACCGGGCTCGGCACCAACAGCGCTGCCTCCGGATGTCGCATTACGTCGCCGCGGCTTCCGTCGGGCGCCACCATGTTGAAATCCGCTCACTGATCTCGCGCTCTGGGAAGCCCTCGTAATGCGAGACATCGTTGAAGAGTTTCAATCGCGGGCGCACTTCATTCATGAAGTCCAAGATGGTTAAGGCCGCTGGGCTCTGATCCAGACGCTCGCGATAGCCACGCGCATCGAATCCCAACAAACTGCTGACCAACAGCCTGTTTGTTCCTTTGTGGGACACCACCAGTACGGTCTGATGGCGGTGCCGGTGAATGATCTCGCGCATCAGAGGCAATGCGCGGTGAATCACTGACAACCCGGACTCCCCCTCCGCCGGTGCGACCAGAAGAGGATCTTCTTCCCATAAGGAAAAGTCCTTTGCATACCGCTCGCGAACCTGATCCCGCGTCAAACCTTCCCATTGGCCGAAATCGATCTCCCGGAATGCCGGTTCAGCTTGCACCTTGAGTCCATGTGGGCCAGCGATGATGCGAGCGGTTTCCATAGTGCGTGCCATCGGACTCGCATAAATCGCTGCGATGGGCACACCCGATAGCCGAATTCCCAGATGCGACACCTGGTCGCGCCCTTCGCTCGAAAGCGACTCGTCATTTGATCCGGCGAAGCGATCTTCCAGCGTGAGTCTGGTTGAGCCGTGGCGAACAAGCAAGATACGTGTAGGCATGGTGAGATCCTGGTTAAGTGCAAATCAGTGCCGAATGGAGCTGACTTCGGAGATTTCGATCGAGAGTCAGCCTGCAACCTGCCTTGCAGGTCGCAAATGTCAAAAAACCACTATCAGCGCCGGTCACGTTGGCGCCCAACTCTGTCGTGCCAAGCGCCGGGTGATGCCGCCGTCGTTGGCCATTTGAAATAGGTGGAGCCAGCCGTTATTCACCAATTGGCGGATCGATGCGTGGCGCATGAGAATGTCCTCAATTCGCTGCTGTGGTGCTTCGATGAATACGCTCAAACGCAGCGGTTCGTGCATCCAGCGCATGCCGTCATGCAAAGACTGATGGGCTAAGCCAATGCGCAGGTCCCCACCATTTCCCTCGAACACGCCGATGTGGCCACCCACCACGTTGTGAAGGACCTTGTTTCCGCTACCCAACCGGATGGGGTCGCAGGTCGACGCGTGGTATTGCCAGTTGATCCAGTGGGTCACCAGCATGGGCGCCGTCATCAACGATTCCAACACGCTGCCGTCCGGATCGTTCTCGACGTCGTAATCGTGCAAAAAGCACCGTCCGCCAAGATCTGCCCCACGGGTGCGGCAGCGGGGTGCCATGATGAACGCTGCGTTGTCCGCCAGGCCCCATTCGTGCCTGGTCTGGGCGCCATCGTTGGCACGACGGCGCAGTTGGGTCAGAAGTTGATCGTGGTCGGCACGCGGATCCAACCCGAGGTGGGGCGCGCGCTCGCGACGAACCTGGTCGCAAGCAAAATCCAAGACCATTTGCATTCGATTCCAGCGGGCGCTGGCGGTTGGCGGCAGGAGGTCAAGATCGAAGCCTTCGATTTCATCGGTGGTCGTGTTGTGCAGAACAGCAACAAATGCCGTCTGTTCTGGAATCGAGATGCCGCACGCCTGCAGTCCGGTCCGCACGGCCGATTCGTTGAGCACCTGTGCAAGCACGCGTGCGTTGACCTCACCTGTTTGGCCGCAACAGGCCCCGCAGTCCAGCGCGGCGGCATGTACGTTGTTGGTGGTCTGGCTGCCATGCCCCACCAGGAGCACCAGTGGTGCCAAGTTGCGCTCAAGCCCCATAGCGTGCAGCACGCGCGCGGCCAGTGACACCTTGGCGTCAAGGTCGAGTCCGACAAGGGCTGGACGGCAGAGAGGCCGATACCGTTGCGGCAATCCCGCCAAGTCGTCTCGCGCGCGAGGGCGGGTGGAGGGGGTCAACCAGTGCGCGAGCTTGCCGAGGTAACTCAAGCCAGCCGCCTCAACGAAGGAGAACGCGGCACCGGGCCAGCGGCTGCCTGCCAGCCACTGCTCCGTCCAGACGAATCGCCGCTGCCGAGACAGGCAAGCAGCAGCGTGAGTCAGCGTCCCGCTCGCTTCGTCGGTCGGCAATGCTGCCGGGATGATGCGGTCTGTCACCTTCAGCGAGGGAGCCAGAAGTCCCGGCAGTTGTGGCCGATGTACGGACGTGGCCAGCGGGGTGTAGGCAACCGGCAGACCGAAGAAGCCGGCGAAGCCCAAGGTCTGGATTGCAGGCCAGACAGCCTCAAGAGCACGCCGCAGAGGCTCGCTTCGCACATCGATACAAAAGACCGCTTGCGCCTCGATTCCTTGCTGCTCCCCAGCGTCTGACCCGAGGGACTGGGTCAGACGAAGCGTGCGCGCCAGTTGGCGCTGGTATCCCGCTTCGAGTGCGAGTTGCCAGACTTCGTCGATCACCAGCGCGTCTTGCCCTTGTCTGACGAGCGCTGGCGCTTGGCTCCACTGCGTCTGCAATTCCGCACAGGCTTGCCGGGCGACCGCGGCGTTCTTGCACTCCAGCAAGAGGGCGCCCCAGGCCAGCCGAATGGCCAGCAGATCGCGCAAGTGTGCATCTGTCTGCCCTTCAAGTCCGGCCTGCCAGCCGAGGTAGGCACACCAGGACGCCCAGCCATTGACGGTGAGCAGAACGGCTTCCAGGTAGTCCGCCCAGACCTCCTCCGGAAGCTGCAGGCGCTGGATGACCCAACGCTCGGCATCCTGGCGCGTCGCGGGCAAAGCATCGAGCCACCTGTGCAGATTGGGCAATCCCATGAGCAGTCCGATGCCATGGTCGTGCGTCAGCGTGTCTCGCCAGAAGGCATACAAGCCATCCACACGCTCCGGCTGCCAGTCCGCCTGGTGCTGATCGAAATAGGCGGCGCAAGTCTGGCTGATCTGATGGGTGATCGCCTGCCGCCAGGAAAGCCGGGAATGACAGTCGGGATCATCATCGAGCACATCAATCAGCAGGGGCAGGCGCGGCAACGTGGGTGTGCAGCCCAAGGCGGCGATGCACTGCGCCTGCGTAAGCTCCGCGACCTGCTCTGCCGGCAGCATCGCCAAGGCTTCGGCAAGATCGGCTTGCGTGATGCGCCCTTCCTCCCATGCTTGTCGCTGGTAGTCCCGCGTGGGGAACACCTGAATACCGGCAAGAACTCCCATGCGGGCTGCCACCTGACGCACGGACAGGGCAGTCCGAGCCCAGTGTGGATTGACGCCGATTGCTCGGTCAAGCGGCCAGGCGGGCGCTATCGTCTGACAGGCTTGCTCGCAGGCGCCCTCGATGCGTACCGACAGTGCTTCATCGGCGCCGAAAGCTGCATGGGACGCGGCGCCGTCGGTCAGCTGCGGATCAGGGCAGATCGCGTTTTCGTTTGGAGGGTCGAATGCCGTCATGTTCATGAGAGTCTTTGAGAAGCGCTCACTTGGAGGCAAAAACAGGAGTTGCTTCGCTCACCGGGTGGTCGCGAGGCGTCGCGGACGGAACCCAGCGTGCAGGCCAAAGACGCAATGCCAGCTGGGTGTAAAGCTCGTCGATATAGAAGCCCGCATAACTCCAGCGCCTCCAGCCAGCCAGGGCCCGTGGACGCACTTGCAGAAGGACCAGGCACCCATACATCGAGGCCATTCCGAGCAGTGTGATGAGGCCGCCCTGATCGTCCGGCCGGTCAGTCATGCCGAGCGGTAGCGCGTGTGCCAGGGAAACAAACGCGGTGAGACCGGACACCATGCACAGGCCAGCAAGCGCAGGCCACGACACACTCGGCATGGTGCCGCTGACCCGGGCTGGCTGCCACAGCATGGGTGCCCAGGCCAACGCCAGCACGCCACTCCACCACCATGGCCACGTCGTACCTGTGACGAGCGCTTGAACCAGCGCGACGATCGTGAGGGTCAACGCCGGGGCGGCTATCAAGCTGCGCACCGAAGGTGCAGCAGTGCCCCGCATCATCTTCAGCTTGCTGTGCTTTATGACGGAGGAGGCTGCCAGGAAGGCGTGCGCCTTATAAAGCGAATGGCCAATAAGGTGCAGCGCCGCCAGTGTGTACAAACCCAAGCCGCACTCGAGCACCATGAAGCCCATCTGCGCCACGGTGGACCAAGCCAGCCGGACCTTGATGCTGATGCGCGTCAGCATGACCAATCCTGCCAACAATGCGGTGCCAAGCCCGAGTCCGACCAGCAGCCAGCGCGCTGCAGGCGAGGCATCCAGCAGGGGGGCGAAGCGGATGAGCACATAGCCTCCGAGATTGACCACGCCGGCATGCAACAAGGCGGAGACGGGCGTCGGCGCCTCCATGACTTGAATCAACCAGCCATGCACAGGCAGGAGCGCTGTGCGCAGCATCACGGCGACAACCGTGAGCACAGCGCTTAACTGCAGCGAGATGGACGGGCCGCTCTGGGTCAAGTGTTGGCTAAGGTCAGAAAACGACCCACTCCCCACACTCCACCAGGCCAACGCGGCTGCGCCGAGAAGCAAGGCGTCCGCCAGCCTGTCTGCAATGTGCTTCTTGTGGGCTGCCAGCAAGGCAAACGGACGGTCTGCGTAAAAGCACAGGAGGTGCTGCAGGGCCACTCCGACCATGGCCCAGGCGGCAATCAACACCAGCCAGTGGTTCGCCAGCAGGAGCAGATGCACTGCCGCCAACACTCCAGCGAACGCGGCGACATAGCGCGTCTGTCCTGGTTCGCCTTGCAAATAGCGCGACGAGAACCCGCCGATAACGGTTCCCAGAAGTTGGACCAACACAGCCAGCAAGGTTTCCAGCCGATTTGTGGCGAGCCATGGCAGTTGCTGCAGCGGACTGGCGCCCCACGTCGGTGCCGGTTGCGCCCATTGCAGGGCCAGTGCCGCCAACGCACAAAGCAGCGCCGCGACCGATAGGACGTTGAATGGTCGCCAGAGCAACATTCCGTGCAGCCATCGGAGCTGGGACAACAGCACGGTCGCCGACATCAAGGCGGCAGGTGCCAAAGATGTGGCGAAGAGCGCGGTATTGGATAGAACCATGGTGGGGCCTCGCAGTGAATTGCTGTCATGGTGCTTGACGCACATAATTCTGTAAAATACATTGTTATGAACAAATTATTATGAAAAACAGAACTATAGATTTAGGGCAGCTTAACTTTCACCACCTGCTCTACTTTTGGCGCGTGGCCAAGGTGGGACACCTCACGCGGGCTGCGCAGGAGCTGCATACCTCGCAATCCGCGCTGTCCACTCAGATCAGGCAACTGGAAGACCGTCTGGGTGAGGCCCTGTTTACACGCGAGGGGCGTCGGCTCGTGCTGACGGACGCGGGGCAGTTGGTGCTCTCCTACGCGGAGAACATCTTCGGTTTGGGGCTGGAAATGCTGGGGCGCCTCCAGGGGCACAGCGAGGGCATGATCCGACTGCGTGTGGGCAGCGTGGCGACCTTATCGCGCAACTACCAGGAGAACTGGATTCGCCCCTTGCTGGCCGATCCCTCGGTGACCCTTACTCTTGAGTCCGGCATGCTGGAGGACTTGCTGGAGCGGCTCATGCAGCATCGGCTCGACATCGTGTTAGCCAACGAGGCGGTTCCTACGGAGTCAGAACGTCCCCTGCATTGCCGTTTTTTGGGAAGCCAGGCGATCTCGTTGGTTGGCCCGGCTAGCGTGTGGACGGGGCGCACGTTGCGCGTTCCAGATGACTTGGACGGCGAAGAGATTGCTTTGCCTGGGCCTCGACATACTCTGCGGTCACAGTTCGACGCCTTGTGCATTTCCGCAGGCGTGAAGCCACGCCTGCGGGCTGAAGTCGACGATATGGCCATGCTTCGCCTCATCGCCCGGGACAGTGGCTGGTTGACAGTGCTACCCGAGGTGGTGGTGCAGGACGAACTGCGCTCAGGAAGTCTCGTGCGTGTAGGCCAATCCGTGCAACTGAAAGAGAACTTCTATGCCATTACCACACCGCACCGCCATCGCGTCGAGCGGCTAGAGCAGCTCTTGGCGGGTTCCACGGCAAGCTTGGCAACGGTCGCTTAGTGAACCGCCTACATGGTCCGCCCAAGGAGAGCAAGTTTTAGGGTTGTGAGAGTTTGAAAGGTTTGCTGCCTTACATCCGGGCTGTTTGTGCAGTTGGTGCTGCTGCCCATGATGGCTATACGCGGTTGGAATTCCTATCTCCGGGTTGTGCTTGGGGTACGGGCGGTTCATCGGGATGTTTCCAACCTGGTTTGACCCTCATTCCATCATCGCGCCTCTTGCAGGCTCTCCTTCAAAACGGGATCACTCAGTCATGGTCGGGAGGTTGTTCTGTTGTTCAACGCATGCTGATCAGGCGCTCACCGGCTCCAGCGGATTCCACTTGATCCGGTCAAAGCCTGAGCCTTTGGCCAGGACTGCCCACACTGTGCGCGCCATCTTGTTGGCCAGAGCCACCACGACCACGTTGTAGTGGCGCCGCTCCAGCAGCCGAGTAATCCAACCTGACGCCGGTGCCC
>JBAUTC010000402.1:0-9634 GCA_049582025.1 Thiomonas sp. | reverse complement strand
GGCTCGCATGGTTGTCCACATGCTGCTGTGCCGGGCGTCAAACTGCAGATCCACGATACCGAGATTGCGCATCGGCATCGGTCCGGCCTGGTCCAAGGCGCGCGGCATCCGGCGCACGGGGAGTTCGACAACAGAGGCATTCATACGCATGAGGACTCCTGATCTTTCCTGAGAAGATTTGCGGGAGAAAACAGACACACAAAACAATCAGCGTCACGTCGAGAAACCCAGCGCGAATTTGGTGTGCAGCCATACGCGCAGGTCAATTTCCCGACATCGGCACAACGGCAACAACGGGACCTGTCAGTGGGAAGAGTGCTCGCACGCATTTCCAGAGTCTCGTTGCCCAACATGTTCACCGCGTGCTGCGACGCATCAAGGATAACGGAGGCACAACAATACTTGGGAAAAACGTGAAATATTGCTCAGTATCGCCATTTGAAACAGAAAACCGCTCACCGCGCAGGTGACTTGGTCTCTACGATCAATACAGCGGTGGGAAGATCGCCCAGAGACTTGACGTGAATCCGAATCAGCAGTCCTGGGATTCAGGACGCGGTCGGCTCCGGGGCTGATGTTGAGTCGCCAACATACCCACCTCCGATCAACAAGGCACGCGGCACTCAAGCGCCGCAACACGCACTGTGAAAAGCACGCTAACGTTCGACTTCGGCAAAGCTCTACAAAGTCAAGCACGGCTTCGACTTGTGATGGTTGGCGCCCTTGTCGTGGTTTGCTTTGCGGTCGGCGCATTATTCCAATGGCTGACTGCAAAGCAAATTGCAGTGGGGACCCTGCAATTTGCCTATGCCCTCGCCGTCTATCTGATTCAGCGGCGCCAAGGTCGGCTCTCGGAGGGGCTGCTCTCGGCAACGGCCATCCTCGATGCCGCATTCGTGTTCGGCTGGATCCTGGTGACTGGGCCCTACGGCATTCTGTTCACACCGCTATTCAACTTCTCCACCATCGGTTATGGGATGCGCACGGGAAGTCGCAAGATGTTGCGTATCTCGCAAGGTGCGTCCTTCATCTTCGCCTGCGCGGTTCCGCTCCTGTCGCCCTTCTGGGCAAACCACATGATCGGGTGGGGTTCATCCATTCTCGCCGTCATGATCGTCCCTTGGTATGCAGGCGAGTTGACCAAGCAATTCAAAGCGGCGATTCAACTCGCGGAGCATGAGAGTTTGGCCAAAAGCGAGCTGCTGGCTCGGGTCAGCCATGAACTGCGCACGCCGCTTGGCGGCATTTCCAATGCAGCAGAACTCCTGCAATCCGGCGCTTCGACAGAACGGGAGCAAGTCCTGTCTAAGGCCATTCTCGACCTCAGCGAGCATCTTCTCGCAGACATCAACGATTTGCTCGACCAGAGCAAGCTGACCTTCGGGAAGATGGAGTTGTCTCCTGCGCCACACTCCCTGGAGCGGCAGATCGAGATCGTCCGCGCATCGATTGGCACACGCGCACAGGCAAAAGGTCTTCTGTTCCAGACCAGCATTGATCCACGGCTTTCTTCGCGCGTCGTTGTCGACGACCGCTGGCTGTCGCGCGTCCTCATCAATCTGGCTGGCAATGCCATCAAGTTCACCGAAGTCGGCAGCGTCAGCCTCAGTTTCATTCTGCTGGCCGAATCAGACTCCTATTACGTCATCCGCTTTGGTGTCCAAGACACTGGAATTGGCATTTCTGCGGCTGATCAAGCAAGAATATTCAACCCCTTTGCGCAAGCGGAAGATGGAAAACGCCGCTCTTCAGAGGGAGTTGGCCTCGGACTTGCGATTAGCGACGAAGCCGTACAACTCCTCGGAGGCAAGCTCCGCGTTGCAAGTACGGCGGGCAGCGGCAGCCATTTCTGGTTTGACCTCCGACTCGAGAAGGCAAGTGACGAAGCAGTGACCACGCCATCGGTGGCGACTGGCTCTGGCAATGCCGCGCAACTCGACCATGTTGGACGCGGCAAGCGTGTTCTCTTGGTTGACGACAACTCGACCAATCTTTTCCTGCTGAAAGAACTCTTGCAGCAGGACGGCCATTCCGTCGTCACCGCGTCCAGCGGTGAGGGTGCGCTCAACATCCTGGCTGGCAGCGACCGCTTTGACCTGCTTCTACTCGACTACAACCTGGGCGGCATGGATGGAACGCAAGTGCTGCAAACCTACCGTATGGGCTGCGCTCGGCCCGCCCCTGCCTTTTTCCTCACCGCAGATGCAACGCTCGTGACGGAACGAAAACTCGTGGACACCGGCGCTCTCGGCGTGCTTACCAAACCGATCCGTGCGACCGCTTTGCGACAAGCACTGGAGCGTGCGACCCGGTCATCGGGGCCTGCGCCAGCTGTGTCCGACAACGGCGTGGCCACGCGGTCGGTTATCGTACGGAGCACGGAGGCCAACAACGCCTCGAGCAAGCATCTGCACGCGGTCTCCGTGATTTACATCGACCCGGCGGTGATGCATCGGTTGCAGTCGCTTGGACGGTCAAAGACATTCCTGATCGAGATGCTCGGACGTGCAAAGGCCGATATCAGTCGATCGGTTGAGGGCATCGCAGCGGCCCTTCAGCGCAACGATTCCGCGTGTGCACGGGACGCCGCACATGCTTTGAAGGGTGTCTGCCTTGAAATCGGTGCCATCCGGCTGGCCAATGTTGGTCTGGCCATCATGCGAGCTGACGATGCGCATCTAGAGGACCATGCACCCAGGATGCTGGACACACTGCGCGAAACCACGTCCAACACGTTCGCGGCGCTGGACGACATCATGACGGAACAGACCAGGATCGCCGCAGGCTTCTGAAGAGGAAATGGCACTGGTGGTGCAGCGCGTGTCCCGCGGATTCGCCGGATCAGGCGCGTCCAAGCACCAGGGCGACGTTCGTTCCTCCGAACCCTGCGGACAATGTCAATGCATGCCGCACTGGCCGGTCGGTTACGGTCTGCTGCAAATGCTGCAGACCGCCGCATTCCGGATCGATGTCGTCCAGAAAGGCTGTGCCGGGTAGAAAGCTGTTCTGCATGCTGAGGATGCAGACCAATGCCTCCATTGCACTTACTGCACCGAGCAGATGCCCGTGCAGCGCCTTGGTCCCGCTCACAGGCACGTCCATTGCGGCAGTTCCCAGCACTTCCTTTAGCGCGGAAACCTCCACTGGATCGCCACCGCGCGTCGCAGTCGCATGGGCGTTGATGTAATCAAGCGCCGCTGGTTCCAGATTCGCCTTGCGTAAAGCAGCACGCATCGCAGCAATCTGTCCGCGTGCATGCGGCGACCCAATGTGATGCGCGTCCGATGCCACGCCCCATCCTTCGATCAGCGCGTGAATCCGCGCACCGCGGCGTTCAGCATGCTCCCGCGCCTCGACCACGAAAAACACACTCCCCTCGCTGAGAACCAGCCCGGTGCGTCCTGTCGAGAACGGCTTGCAACTCCGCGCGGGATCATCTTGGTCGACTGTCGCCAACGCGCGCAATCCATCCCAAGCCCATAGAAAACCCGGCTCAAGCGTTGCTTCCGCGCCGCCAGCCAAGGCGATATCGAGTTCGCCGGACTGGATGTGGCGGCACGCGTCGGCGATCGCGTTGCCAGATGATGAGCAAGCAGAAGTGTGACTCGCCGTCGGCCCGGTGACCTGCTGGCGAATGGAAATCTGCGCTGTCGGCGCATTGGCCATCACATTCATGATGACATAGGGACGCGCGCTGGTCTTGCGCTCGACGTAAAACTGGCGGGCCGCCTCCCACTCCGTCGCCCCGCCGCCACGCACTGTGCCATAAAACACACCTGCCCGCTCGCCAAACGTCGAATAGTTGTCAATTCCAGCATCATTTGATGCGTCCGCCGCAGCGATGATCGCAAGCTGCGTCGTACGATCCAGAAAGGGACGCTCGATCCGTGTGAATCGCTCGCTGAAGTCCTCCTTCACCCGTCCGACGGCGAAGCGCTTGTCAAGCATCGGCGATTCGAACAGACCGATTCCCGAACGCAGGTGAAGCAGGCTGTCGGCAACATCCACCAGCGTGTTTCCAATCGGAGAGATCACCCCGATCCCAGTGATCACGACATCCCTCATCTCATGCGCTTCCGACGTTTCGCAGCACCATCTTGGCCACATCGGTCAGCGTCGGATCTTTCGGCAAGGTCACGTCGTTGAACTTCTTACCAGTTGTGTCCTCCAGTCCTATGATCACATCGAGCATCGCCATCGAGTCCAGACCGGCATCTGCAATCGGTGTGTCGGGAGGCACCTCCGAGATGTCAATGTCGAAGGTCGACTGGACGATTTCCTTGATTTTTTCGATAACGTCGCGCTCGGTCTGCATGGTGGATATATTTAATTTTGCAAATTGATAATCAAAAACCGAATGATTGACAACAGATGGGAAAGGACGCCATGCATCTTGATCGTTGACGATCAAGAAACAAATTGCCTATTGTTGGCAGAAATTGCTGCGGGTGTTTGTGAAAACGCGCGCATCAACACGTTTTCCAATCCACTGGAGGCATTGAAGCACGCCTCCGAAAGCGATGTGGATCTGCTGATCACAGATTATCACATGCGCGAACTTGACGGCGTCTCGCTGATCCGTAAAATCCGCGGGCTTCCACACCTGCAAGATCCCCCCATCATCTGCATCACTGCGTCAGACGATCTGGCCGTTCGGTACGCAGCTCTGGACGCTGGCGCCAATGATTATTTGAACCGCCCTCTCGATTATCGGGAGTGCGCTGCCAGATGTCGCAATTTGCTGAATATGCGCCGCCTCCAATTGGCGATGCGCGAAAATTCCAAAAATCTGTCGAAAAAAATCCTTGAAGTCACGCAGGAACTCGAAACAAAAAACATGGAAACGCTGTTTCGCTTGGCAAAGGTTGCAGAGCAGCGAGACACGGACACGGGAGCGCATTTACAGCGCATCGGAAAGTATGCGGGCTACCTTGCGCGCAAGCTCAATTGCGACGAGAGCTTCTGCACGATCATCGAACTTGCGGCCCCATTGCACGACATTGGAAAAGTCGCCATTCCGGACAGCATTCTCTTGGCTAGGCGGCAGTTGACGCCGGCCGAGTGGGACATCATGAAAACCCACACGACGATCGGGCATAGCATGCTCGCGGGCAGCGATTCCCTGCACATGCAGTTGGCCGCCGACATCGCTCGCTCGCACCACGAGCGTTTCGACGGGAGTGGCTACCCCGACGCCTTGATTGGCGAAAACATTCCGCTGGCTGCTCGCATTCTCGCCGTGGTCGACGTCTACGACGCCCTTACCTCCAAACGTCCCTACAAGGAGGCGTGGCCGCACGACAAAGCACGGGCGTATTTGAAAGAGCAGGCCGGGCGGCATATGGACCCCGTTCTGGTCGACATTTTCCTGTCGTCCCCTGAGGACATTCAGCGGATCGCCGGAATTCGGGTGCAATGACGACCGCACCGGCGCAATCTGCGCGGCCTTGCAGCGATCGAGTTGAAGCGGATCTTTGACGCCTTCTGGCGCACTGTTGCGGTCTTACAGACCCGGCACGCCGGGAACTCGGCCGTCGGCACGCCCCGTCCTTCGGACCCACGCAGCGTGGGCAGCTCCCGCCACCGCTATGCCTGATTGCATCGGCGCCAGATCGTCTCCATTTGCCGTTGGACGCCCATGGCCCATTGTTGCATCAGCGACGAGGCGAATTGACTGGGCAGCGTGCCGTAGATCGTCAATACGCCGACACAAGTTCCGCCCGAATCCAGCATCGGGATGGCCACGCTGGAGCGTATGCCCGACCGCATCGCATCTGATCTCCATGGCGCCACTCGGCTGTCCGTTGACCATGAGTCGATCCGCTCAATGCGCTGCGACTGCCAAGCCAACGCAGTGGCGCAGCCGTTACGCGGATCGTTCGCATCGAGACTGGGGAATCCAGAGGCGTCGAACAGCGCCAGGAACTCGGTGGTGTGGTGCGCACCGGCGCTGTGCTCGACCATGAGCGAACCGTCTGCACGCATGCGAAACAACGCGATCGCCGCAATCCCAGGTAGTCTGCCAATGAAATCCATCTCGTCCTGCGACTCGCCGGGCCACGTCGTACCACGCCCCGGGCGGTGACGCGAAAACACCTCCAGGTAGGACTGACTCACCGCGTCTGAAGCGATGAACTGCGTTTGCAACGCGTCATCCAGGCGGGATTCGACCAGGGAAAGCAGGCGATAGCGCCGGACATTGGGCAGACGTTCGACGAGCAACTGCTCGTCAAGCAGCAACCGATACAGCACCGATGCCCGCACAAGCAATGACGCAGGGATGCCGCTCAGGCAGTGCACCATGCCCACATGCCGGGCCCGGCCGATCAGCACATCGCGGGTTGTACCCGAATCGACCAGCAAGGCAAGGTAGTCCATCTGCTGCTGTTTCAGATTGGAAATTTGCACCTCGTCCAGCCTGGTCAATAATGCGTGACCGGCGGGGTTCGCGCCGAGCTCGGCGTAGAAGGCATCGAGGAAATTTGTATTCGTCCGGGCCAAGAGATCCACCGCATCGGAGAGCACGCGCTGGGCCTTGTCGCCATATGGGTCGATTGGCTGCGATTGCTGCTGCTCAACAGGCGCACCATGTTGAATGCCCAACTGCCACCATGACGTCCGCGTGGCCTTCTGGAGCTTGAGCTGGTACATCGCGGCATCAGCCTGACGCAGCAGCAAATCCGGCTCCGAACCATCCTGCGGGAAGCGGGCCACCCCCATGGTCATGCTGATGAGTACAGACTGCTGCGCCGACACGAAGGCCGGCTCCAACATGACGGCATGGAGCCGTTCGAACACCGTGGACAACTGGTCAATCGCATCCGCCGGATCGACGTCTTCGATGAGAACCGAGAACTCGTCGCCGCCCAGACGTGCCACCAGTTCGGTTTCGCGCAAGGCATCGCGCCATCGCCTGGTCACCTCACGCAACAGCCGATCGCCCGCATCATGGCCGTAAGAATCGTTGACTTCCTTGAAGCCGTCGAGATCGATGTACCCCACCGCGACCTCGGTATCACGCCGCCTGGCGCGTGCAATTGCCTCCTGCAGACGCACATTGAAGGCGATGCGGTTCGGCAGCCCGGTCAGCGCATCGTGCAAGGATTGCTCCTTGGCTTGCGCGTGCAGCAGCAAAAGCTCGCGAAACGATGCGTGAATGCGGCGGGTGGCAAGTCCAAGGAAGCCAAAGTACAGGACGGAAAGAATGCCAACGGCTTGCAGCGTCGGGTCTGCTGCGCCAAGCAGTCGGGCACTCAACCCGATGGCCGGCGGCAGCATGAACAGCAAGGCGGATGGTGCGTCCGACGATTGCTGCGCGACACCCGCGCCACAGACCGCGGCGATCACCGTAGCAACGAGCAGTTCGTCGAATCGGGAGACTGGCGAAAGAATCAACGGAAGTGCTGCCCACGACAGCCCCAACCCCAGGACGCCCAGCCGCAGTTTGAACAGCCAGTTCGCGGCATGCTCCAAGAACGCGCGGTCCCGTTTGGCGCCGACCCAAAGCACGACGCGCGCGCCATGAGCGACGATCATCCAGATCAGCCAGATCCACAGATCCCCGATGCTCCCATTCAGATGGATGAGCCAGACGATGACGCCGGCCGGAATCACCCCGCCGAAAAAGCCGACCGGAATGGTTTTCAAGACGGCACGCACCTGGTCTGCGGCGACCTCCGGGTAGACGGTGTTCGTCGGCGCCGCGCCCGACTCCGTCACGCGCGACTGTGGCGTGACGGAGTTCAATGCTTCCTGGGTCTCGGTCTTGGTCATCACAGAGGGCAGTCGGCAGCATCCCCGCAGAAGAACCGCTGAGCATCGCAAAGGCAATCCGCCCCCCACCTGCAGCGGAATGGCATGCGTCTATCAATCAAGCTGGGAGGAATGGGCGCTGCGGGTAGCGGTGCATTTCGCCAGCATCTAAAGATTCTGATGTATTCCTCTGCGGCAAGCCGATAGCGCAACCATGACGGCGCGAGCAACTTGCCGTCAGCCGCGATGAGGGGTCGTACGTTCAGAATGGCAGTGACCCGGTCGCCAATGGCGATGGGACGTAGAACGCGGCGCGTACCGCGAATGCAGCCGATAGTATCCCATCGCCACGTCCGGACCCGCTTTGACCGTTCGTTGATCGGTGTTCTGTAAACGTCGAATTTGAATCTGCGCCTCGCGTTCACAAATTCCATGATCGCGCGAAACCGATCCATCATGCTAGGCATTTCTGCCTGAAACAGGAGGCTGCAGCGCCTTGCCCCGTGCAGGCGTACCAGCACGACGGCAGGAGTCCGGGAAAAGGGTCAGTTGAATTCGGTCGACAGGTCATAGCTAACGATTCGCGAATTGTTGCACTTGCAGCATTGTCCACTCAGTCGAGTGCCGCGGCGATTGTCGCGTGAGTGGTCGGCGACGAACCGCCGCGCTGAGCACGCCAGTGGCGGATATTCGCCACTATTGGTGTCCGTGGGGCGGCGTCCCTTGCCCCTTCACCTTCGAGAAGTCGTTTCCCCAGCGCTGCTCGGACCACTGGCACGCACCTTGCACAACAAGGTGCTGATCGTGCGACGACCCGATCAGTTCCGCGTGATCTGTCCCCCGTCAGCCGTACCACTGTGAAGTTCGTGGAGTCCATCAACATGGAGAATGATGGACATGAAGACGAGTCGATTCAGCGAAGAGCAGATCATTGGGTTCCTCCGGCAGGCCGAAGCGGGCGTTTCGGTCAAGGAGGTGTGCCGCGCGGGTGGTTTCAGCGATGCGACGTTCTACAAGTGGCGCGCCAAGTTCGGCGGCATAGAGGCGTCCGAGGCCGCGCAGCTGCGTGAGTTGGAGAGTGAGAGCGCCAAGCTGAAGAAGCTGCTGGCCGAGGCGCACCTGGACATGCACGCACTCAAGAGTGTTCTCGGGGTAAAGCGCTAGCCCCACGGGTCAAGCGCGAGGCGATCGGCAGGATGATCAGCGAACATCACTTGTCCGAGCGTCGAGCGTGCTGCCTCGTGGGGCTCAGCCGAGATAGCTACCGCCATCCGCCCCAGCAGGATGCGCTGAACACAGAACTGCACGGCACGATCGCCGAGATCGCGCATGTCCGTCGGCGATTCGGATATCGGCGCGTCCACGATCTGCTGCGTCCGGCGTTTCCGGGCATCAACCACAAGCGGGTGTATCGGCTGTACAGCCAGGCGAATCTGGCGGTGCGCAAGCGCAAGAAGGTCCGGCGAGCGGCGGCAGAGCGCGTGCCGCTGCAACTGGGCACGACGGTCAATGCGGTGTGGAGCATGGATTTCGTCAGCGACAGCTTGGCCAATGGACGGCGGCTCAAGTGCCTGACAGTGGCCGACGACTTCAGCCATGAATGCGTGGACATCGCGGTCGACTACGGCATTTCTGGCGCCTACGTGACGCGCTTTCTCGATCAAGCCGCCAGATTCCGCGGATACCCGGTGGCCGTCAGAACCGACAACGGGCCCGAGTTCACCAGCCGTGCATTCATGGCTTGGGCCACGAGTCGCGGCGTGCGCCACATCCTGATCGCACCAGGCAAGCCCACGCAGAATGGGTTCATCGAGAGCTTCAACGGCAAGTTCCGCGACGAGTGTCTCAACGAGCAATGGTTCGAAACGCTGCACCAAGCCAG